>NZ_MQUI01000019.1:0-67261 GCF_001970915.1 Sphingomonas sp. Sph1(2015) | reverse complement strand
CCTCCCTATGGCTGTCGGCGACGACCAATTACCGGCTGGAGGATCGGCTGACCCTGCGAAGACCCGGCCCGGCCGTCGACCTGCTCGACGGCGCGACGCTCAACGGCACCGGCGGCCGGCCGCGCTGGGACGTCGATCTCAACGGCCATTTCTCCTACGGCGTGTTCAACCTGGGGGTGTATGGTCGCTTGCAGGGGCCGACCCGCATCCGCAGCGACATCGCCGCCTCCGACCTGCGCTTTTCGGGGCGGACCTGGCTGGTCCTCTACAGTTTCGTGCGGCTCGAGAATGTCATCAAGAAACCCTGGGCCAAGGGACTGAACGTCGATTTCGCGGTCGAGAATCTGCTGAACGACCGAATCAACGTCACCGACCTCAACGGCCAGACCCCCAACCGCTTCCAGCCCGCCTATATCGATCCGCTCGGCCGCTCGGTCCGCGTGGGGGTGCGGAAACTGTTTTGAGGACTGCGAAGAGCACAGGATCGAACGGCATGGATAGGGACATGGGGCACGCGGACAGGCCGGGCATCCAGGATGATGTGGATGCCGTGTCCGATGGCCCCGAACCGACAGACGAGCAACGCGCCCAGGCCCGGCCGTTTGCCGAGGTCTTTCCCGGTTTCATCTAGAGAACGCCTTCGGCCGTCAGATGACAAAATCCGTTGGAAATTTAGGCCTTCAATGCGAGTGCAGCGAAGCAATGACGGGGTAAGCGGTTACGCTGGGCGAGCCCTTCCTGAACGGCAGCGAACAACCGCGTTCAGCCTCCTGAAGCACAGGTCGTTATAAATCTGTGTCATGCCCGGTGGTGGGCATGGAGGGACCAGTCATGAAAGTGACGCGTATTGTTGTCGCCGGGCTCGCGATCGCAACGCTGGGCTTCAGTGCCAATGCCAGTGCGCAGGAATGGGGTCCGCCCCCGCCTCCACCGCCTCCGGGCTGGGGACCTCCGCCGCCGCCACCGCCGCCGCCCGCACCGCCCCCTCCCCCGCCGCGCTGGGGTGGGTACGAGGGAGGCTATGGCTGGCGCGATGCGGGCTATGGATATCGGCCCTATCATCGGCCGTACCGCCCCTATCGCCACTGCTGGACCGAATATCGCGGCTGGGAGCGGGTGCGGATCTGTCGGTGATGGAAAACCGGGCGTGAGCGAAGCTGCGCCCCTTCCCTTCAGGGGAGGGGTTGGGGTGGGGCCTCTCTACCGGGCGATACGCTTGTGGAACCGCCCCACCCCTGAAGGGGAGGAGTGTATCGATTGGAAGGCCTCCCGCTCCGCGGGGGGCCGATCGGTCAGTCAGACCCGAAAATGTCGCGGGTGAACAGCTTGTCCGCGACATCGGCCAGTTCGGCATCGTTGCGGTTAGCGATGATCACGTCGCTATCCTGCTTGAATACGGCTAGATCGCGGTAAACCTTCGAGCCGAAGAAGCTGTCCTCGGCCAGGCTGGGCTCGAAGACGACGACCTCGATCCCCTTGGCCTTGATCCGCTTCATGATGCCCTGGATCGAGGACTGGCGGAAATTGTCCGACCCGGCCTTCATCGTCAGGCGGAAGATGCCGACGCGTTTGGGCTTCTTGGCGATGATCCGGTCGGCCAGGAAATCCTTGCGGGTCCGATTGGCGTCGACGATCGCGCGGATCAGGTTTTGCGGCACGCTGGTGTAATTGGCGAGCAGCTGCTTGGTGTCCTTGGGCAGGCAATAGCCGCCATAACCGAAGCTGGGATTATTGTAATGCGTGCCGATTCGCGGATCGAGGCCGACGCCCTCGATGATCTGGCGCGTGTCCATGTCCCCGGCGATCGCATAGCTGTCGAGTTCGTTGAAGAAGGCGACGCGCATCGCGAGATAGGTGTTGGCGAACAGCTTGATCGCCTCGGCCTCGCGGGTGCCGGTGAACAAGACGGGGATGTCCTGCTTCTCCGCGCCCTGGACCAGCAGGTCGGCGAAGATGCGCGCCCGCTCCGACTGTTCGCCGACGATGATCCGCGACGGGTGGAGATTGTCGTAGAGCGCGCGGCCCTCGCGCAGGAATTCGGGGCTGAAGACGACCTGGTTCGTGTCCAGCCGCGCGCGAACATCGTCGACGAAGCCGACCGGGATGGTCGATTTGACGACCACGGTGGCTTGCGGCGCGTGGGTCTTGGCGAGGGTGATGACCGCCTCGACCGAGGAGGTATTGAAACTGTCGGTGTCGACATCGTAATTGGTCGGCGTGGCGACGATCACGTAATCTGCGCCCGCCAGCGCGTGCGGAGCGTCGATCGTCGCCGTCAGGTCCAGCGTGCGGCCGGTCAGGAAATCCTGCAATTCGGCATCAATGATCGGCGAGGTACGCGCATTGACCATCGCCACGCGCTCGGCGGAAATGTCGACCGCGACGACGTGGTTATGCTGGGCGAGCAGCACCGCATTGGACATTCCGACATAGCCGAGGCCGAAAACAGCGATCTTCATTCTACATCCCCGGATGGGCAGGCCGCATCGGTCCGTCCGTCAGCCTGTATTTGCGACATGTCCCTAGCGCCATGCACAAGCGGCGCGGCAATCGCAAATGCTGTGGCAGGAACCGGACGGCACGCGGCCCGTCCGGCTCCCCTTCCCCCTCTTACAGCTTGACCCGCACACCCCCGAACAGGGTGTAGCCGAATTTCTCATATTCATAGGTCCGGAACCGTTCGCCGAAATAGCGCACACCCGGCGTGTTGGTCAGGTTCTTGCCCTCGGCGAACAGGTTGATGCCGTGCGCCAGCTGCACGCTGCCCGTCACGTCGAGCTGGCCGCGTCCCTCCCAATAGAGGTCGAGCGCGGGGTTGTCGGCATTGATCTCGTCCAGATAGTCCGAACGCTTGGTATAGGCGACCCGGACATTGACCGGCCCGCGCTCGTAGAAGACGCTGGCGTTCCACATATGCGTCGACTGGCCCGGCAGCGCGAAGCGGCTGCGCCCGCCATAGGCGGCGTCGAAGGTCGCGCTGCCCTTGGTATAGGTATAGTTGGCGAACACGCCCAGGCCGCTCAGCACGCCCGGCAGGAAGTTCAGATGCTGCTGCCAGTTCAGCTCGACACCGTACAGCTCGCCCTTGCGCGCATTGATCGGACGGCTAAGGATCGCACCGCCCACGCCGTTATACACGCCGACCGTGTTCAGCGTGTAGCGATAGTCGGACAGGTCCTTGTAGAAGCCGTTGACCGAGATCACGCCCAGCGGCCGGATGTAATATTCCAGGCCCGCATCGACATTGTTCGACAGGGTCGGCTTCAGGTCTGGATTGCCGAACTCGACACGCACCGTATTGCCCTCGGACGTCTCCAGCACGCGCGGCGCGATCTGCGGGAAATTGGGGCGGTTGATCGCGCGACTGAGCGCTCCGCGCAGGATCAGGTTGGGCGTGAAGGCTTGGCGCAGCGTCAGGTTGGGGAAGAAGTCGGCATAGCCGTTATGCCCGCGCGCCGTCGTCACCGCGCCGGTGCGCGAGACGCTGGGCGCCTGACTCTCGAAATCGGTGGTTTCGACGCGCAACCCCGCGATCAGGGTCGTGCCGTCCTTGACGTACTTCGCCATGCCGAACAGGCCGAGAATCTTCTCCTCGGCGGTGTAGTCGGCGGTCAGCGACTGCGGCAGGCGGCGTTCCGAGGCGGCCTTGGTCGCGTCGAAATAGGCGTCGGCCAGACCGGTGTCGAAACGCTTGCCCAGGTCATAGCCGAAGTTGCGCGATTCCTGATCGGACAACAGCCCGGCCAGGCTCTGCGTCGGCGCGGCCGAGGTGCGGCGATCGCGGAACCGCTCCTCATCGGCATTGATATGCCGCTCGCGATATTTGCCGCCGCCCGAAACGGTGACGAAATCGCCCAGCGGCATGTCCGAACGCACCGCCAGCGTCAGTTCGTCATTCTTGGTCGTGTTCGACCGATAGGCGTTCTCGCGGAACCCATAGGTGCCGAGCTGGAGATGCTCCTTGGTCGTGAACAGCGAATAGCTGGGCAGGTCGGCATCGCTGAAATCATAGGACAAAGTTGGCCGCAGCGTGGAGCGGAACAACAGCTCGTCCCGGCGCGGATAGGTTTGCGAGCTTTCGCTATAGGCCACGTCCGCGCGGATCGTGCCCTCGCCCAACCGCTGCTCGATGCCGGCGGTCGCCGACCAGATCTCGTTCACCTGCTTGCGGTGGCGGACCTGCTTTTCGATGCGGGTGTTGCGCCAGGTCGCGGCGCGATCGGTCGATCCCGCCTGCAGCGTGCCGTCGCTCCACAATATGCCGATCCGGTCGCGGAATTCGTCATCCTCGAACCGGGCATAGGTGCCGCGCACCCAGGCATGGGTCTGGTCCGACGGGCGCCACTCGAACGCGCCCGTCCCTGCGATCCGCTGGCGCTTGGTGTCGTAATCCTTGAACAGCGTCTCGGTGACCCGAAGCCCGGCGGGCGTCTGGCTCCAGGTGTTCTCGACATTGTCGGGCTGGCGATGGGTCATCGAATAGCTGCCCGAGAAGAGCAGGCCGAACTGGCGGTCCGGGCCGAACGTGTCGCTGACCGCGGCCGATCCGCGATAGTCACTGCCCTTGCCGAACTGGTTGTAGCTGGCCCCCGCCATGCCGGTCAGTGCGAAACCCTTGCGGTCGAAAGGCGAGCGCGTCGTGATGTTCACCGCGCCCGCGATCGAGTCCGCATCCTGATAGGGCAGCAGCGACTTGGTGACTTCCAGGTTCGCGACGATGTCCGACGGCAGCGTATCCAGGTCGACCGCGCGCGTCGTCGGGTCGACCGAGGGGATCTGGATGCCGTCGACCGACACCGCCGACCATTCGCTGGGCGCGCCGCGCACGTTGATATAGCGTCCCTCGCCCTGATCACGCTCGATGCCGACGCCAGGTGCGCGCTGGAGCGCCTCGGCGATGTTGGGATCGGGGAAGCGACCGATCGCATCCGACGAGATGATGGTGACGGTGTTGTCGGCGGTCCGCTGCTGGTTGAGCGCGCGGGCGGTGTTGTCGAGCAGCGAGGCGCCGGTGACGACGATATCGCCCGGCTCGCCGCTGGCGGCGGGCAGCGTCAGCGAGACCGGGCGCCCCCGCTCGGCCGCGGGCACGATGCGGGTGACGGGCGGGCGACCGAGATAATCAACCAGCAGCGTGATGTCGCCAGCCGCTTCGGGCGTGACGATGCTGAACTCGCCCTGGAGATTGGTGGTGGCTTGCGCCCCCGTTCCCTCGACCACCACCTGGGCGCCGGGCAGCGCGACGCCGTTCGCGTCATAGATGCGCCCCGACAGGATCGGCCCCGCAGCGGGCGCGCCCGCCGTCGCGCTCGCATCGCTCATGGCGGCGAGCGCAGGGCTTGCGGCAAAGCCCAATGCGATGAGAGAGGCCCCCGCGAAACCGCGGATGCCAGAACGAATGGCGTGCATGTTGCTTCCCCTGGGCGCTTGGTCGTGCCGACACCCCCCGGCGCCGGTCGTTCCCGCTCCCGTGGCCGGGGTTTGTTACGAAGCGATGTTACGGCGATGACGATTGGGTGACGGTGGTATCACAATCTATTTTTGTGATGGGCGTGATTGGTGAACGGGATGCCATTGTCCGTCAGCACGGTATGAATGGTGTGGAGCATGGCTGAGACCAGGTTGCGCAGGAACTGGGCTGCGATCATCTTGCCAATTTCCTGATGCAGCTCGACGAAGGTGAGCTTCCCGGTCCGGTCGATCGTCACGAATAGCTGGAGCTTGCCCTCCGCTGTCTGGACCTCGGCGATATCGATGTGAATACGAATTCGCGGTTTGTTCTTGCACATCATCTAGCTTCGGAGCAATCGTCGGGCAATCACAATGCCGCAATCCAAGGGGAGCCTCGCTCCACGCCAGCCAACGGCCCGCCAATCCAAGATGTTGTAATCAATAGCCTATCATGCAGGAGCAAGCGCCAGCCAACCGCAAGATCATCCATGTCGACATGGACGCCTTCTACGCCTCGGTCGAGCAGCGCGACGATCCCGCCCTGCTCGGACGTCCGGTCGCGGTAGGTGGATCGCGCGCAAGGGGTGTCGTGGCGGCGGCGAGCTATGAGGCGCGGACGTTCGGCGTGCGGTCGGCCATGCCTTCGGTGACGGCCTTGCGGAAGTGTCCGGACCTGATCTTCGTGCCGCCCCGGTTCGACGTGTATCGCGAGGTTTCCCAACAGATCCGCGCCATCTTCGCCCGCTATACCGAGCTGATCGAGCCGCTGTCGCTCGACGAAGCCTATCTCGACGTCACCGAAGACCGGGCTGCACTGGGCTCGGCCACCGCCATCGCCAATGCCATTCGCGAAGCCATCCGCGCGGAGACGGGGCTGACCGCCTCGGCCGGGGTCAGCTACAACAAGTTCATCGCCAAGCTTGCTTCGGACCAGAACAAGCCCGACGGCATATGCATCATCCCGCCGACCCACGGCGCGACCTTTGTCGCGGGATTGCCGGTGAAGCGGTTCCACGGAGTCGGCCCGGTCACGGCGGGCAAGATGGAGGCGCTGGGTATCCTGACCGGACAGGATCTGCGCGACCGACCCCTGGATTTCCTGCAACGCCATTTCGGCAGCCACGCCGATTACCTCTATGGTGCCGCGCGCGGGATCGACCATCGGCCGGTTCGCGCCCATCGCATCGCCAAATCGGTCGGTGCCGAGCGTACCTTCGAGTCCGACTTGTCTGATCGCGACGGACTGCGGGCCGCGCTGGAGCGCGTGGTCGACGCCGCCTGGACCCGGATCGAACGGAGCGGCGTTGCGGGTCGCACGGTGACATTGAAATTGCGCCACAGCGACTTCCGGACCATCACACGAGCCCGCTCGGCGCATCACCCGATCCAGGACCGGGCCGAGTTCCTGGCTGTCGGGCTCGATCTGTTGGACCAGCAACTGCCGGTGGCGCTCGGCGTCCGTCTGCTGGGGCTGACATTGTCCGGTCTTTCCCGCGACGATGACGGCGTACAGTCCGGCCCGGCGCAGGCGGAACTGCCGCTATGATAGGCGATCAGGCCGCCAATTCGACCTGACGCTCCCCTTCCCCATCCGCGTCGAGCGTCAGGATCGCCACCGCGCCGGTGCCCCGGCCCGCGCTGCGCAGTTCAAGTGCTCCGCCCATCCCCGCCATGGAATTGGCGCACCAGTGTAGTCCGAGCCCGCCGGACTTCTCCGTCCGGGTCGAATAGCCGGTCTGGAACAGGCGCGTCGCCTGGGCGGGCTCGAACCCCTCGCCGTCATCGATAATCCGGACGGATAGCCGTCCTTCGCTGGGCGGCGGAATGTCGACGGTGATCGAACCATGATTGCGCCCCGTCGCGACGATCGCTTCGACCGCGTTGGAAAAGAGGTTGCCGATCACCTGGCTCAGGATCACGCGGTTGGCCACCACATAGGCCGAGTGCGCCGGAAAGGTGAAGCTGATCGATACGGCATGGGCGTAGCGTGCGATCGTCGCGTTCCGCGCCACGATGTCGCTGATGTCGCAGCGTTCGCGGGCGGGCCGCTCATGCGCCCGGGCCTGCTGCGCGCCGATGATCTCCAGCGTCTGGCGCATCGCGTCGCGGCCGACTTCCAATTGCCGCCGGACCTCGGTGCGAGCCAGCGCCTCCGCGTCGAAAGCGGTCGACAGGAAGGCGACGAGCTTGGCGCGCCTTTCCGGCTCCATTTCTCCCTGCGCCAGTTCGGCAAGCGCCCGGTCAACCAGATCGCGACGGGCGCTGTCCTGTTGTCCGACGCCGTGACTGAGGATCGTTGCCAGAGGCGCCAGCGCGTTGCGGACATTGTGCAGGACCGCAACGGCGCTTTCCGAACGGCCAAGCGCGAAGCTCTGGATTTCATTGCGTTCGCGCAAGTCCTTCAACTGGCTGAGCATCGCATTGAAGTTGCGCCCGAGCGATCCGAACTCTTCGCATGGGCTCTGCTCGTCCTCGAACGGCAGCAGCGCGCCCGATGCCTGGACCCGCTGCATATGCCGCTCGACCCGATCGAGCGGGACGAGGACGAACCGCCCCAGCGCCCGGCGCAGCATCAGCAGAAGCAACACGAGCAAGAGGATCGATGCCGCCGCCGCCAGGAGGAGAACGCGACGCCCAAGCAGCACGACCTCGCGTGAAACCTGGAACCGGGCCGAGGCGACCGGCCGCCCTTCGGGTCCATAGACGGGCACGGCAATGTCGATGAACTGCGTACTGCGGCTGGCGGTCGCGATGCTGGCTACCGCGCCGCTGGAAAGGGTCACTGGCCGCCCGAGCAGGCGGGATACATTCTGCCCGGTCAGACGCCGCGCCACGGCGACCTGGATATCGCCTTGCGGGCTTTCCGCCACGCCCACCGACAGGATGTTTCCGTCGACGGACAGATAGAAACGCGTCGAGCCGCCTGGTTTAACCAGATCCTCAAGCTCCAGGCGATCCAGTGCCGCAGCGGCCTGACGCGCCTCTTTCGTCGAAGGACCCTGAACGTTGCCGTCCTCGCCGGCCACGCGCCGGTACACGATGCCATGGGGTGGCACCGTCGGCCCGATGCCGTGCGAGGCGACGGCACTGGCCTGTTCGCGCGCGGCGACCTCGTTTATCGCCGCGAAGTCCGACAACAGCGTCTGCGCCCGGCCGCGATAGCCATCCGTCGCCCGCTCTTCCAGCTCGGCAAAGCCCGGCGAGATGACCAGCGTCAGCAGGACGGCCAACGCCAACGCCCCGCCGATCCCGGTCAGGGTCAGAAGCGACACCATGGTCTCACGAAGCGATCGGGGCCGCCGTCGCCGTTCATGCCACCAGCGCATGATGGTTCGCTTCCTCAGCGCCGTGCGCCTGCCATCATGGGCGCCGTTGCTTCGACCTCGCCCGACAGCGTCATGAATTTCATTTCGGCCAGTTTGCGCGCCTCCGTCGCCGGAACCGGCTTGGAGAAGAGAAAACCCTGGAGATGGCTGGCACCTGCAACACGCAGCGCTTGCGCCTGGGACTCCGTCTCGACACCCTCGGCGATCACGCCCAGGCCCAATGCCCGACCGAGATGGATGATCGAATGCACGATCGCCGCGGACTCGCGCTCGCGCCCCATGCCATCGATGAAGCTGCGGTCGATCTTCAGGCAGTCCAGCGCGAATTTGCGGATATTGTAGAGGCTGGAATAGCCCGTGCCGAAGTCGTCGAGCGCGATACGAAAGCCCAGTGCGCGCAGTTCGCAAAGGGTCTGTGCGGCATGTTCGGCATCGTCGAAGATGGCCGTCTCGGTGATCTCGATCTGAACCCGCTGGGGCTCGACACCCGCTCGGCGCACGCTTTCCATCACGTGCCCGACGAAATGCGAGCGGCGGAACTGGATCGGGCTGAAATTCACCGAGACATATTGCCCCGGCCAATGCTGAAGCTCAGCCAGTGCATGATCGAGGATCCAGTCACCCAGGTCATGGATCAGGGTGCTTTCCTCAGCCAGCGGGATGAAGATCGCCGGGCTGATCGCACCGCGTTCGGGCGTGCCCCAGCGGACCAATGCCTCGAACCCGACAATGTCCAGGCTGCCCCGACCGACGATCGGCTGGTAGGCCAGGCTGAGTTCGTCGCGTGCGATGGCGTGGCTCAAGCCTGCCTCGATCTCGCGGCGGACGCGAATGCCTTCGTCCATGCTGGCATCGAATACCCGAACGGCGCCGCGCCCCGAACGCTTGGCCTCGTTCAGCGCCATGTCGGCCTGGCGAACGAGATCGGTCGGGTCGCGTTCCCCGCCGGGCTGGCGCATCACCAGGCCGCACGACGCGCCGCAACGCACCGCATGACCGAAGACGCTGAAAGTCGAGGCGCAGGCGGTCACGATCCGGTCACAGGCGGCGACGGCCAGATCAATGTCCGCGGCATCGAAGAAGATTCCGAATTCGTCGCCGCCCAGCCGGGCGAGCATCGCGCCCTCGGGCATGTTGGCCTGGATCGTCGCGCAAACCTCGCGGATCAATTCGTCCCCGGCAAGATGACCAAGCGTGTCGTTGACCAGCTTGAACCGGTCGAGATCGAGCATGGCGGTAACGAACGGACCGCCCTGACGCCCGCGCTCGGTCAGGCCGCGCAGGAAAGCGACGCGGTTGGGCGCATCCGTCAGGGCGTCGTGCATGGCGATGTGCATCGCCCGGCTTTCATTCGCTTCCAGCTCGGCGGTCTTTTCCTCCAGCGCCGCAACCTGGGCAGCCAATAACGCGCGGGCGGCCGCCAGTTCGCGGTCATTGTCCCAGCGACGACAGAGCGCGTGCGCCATCTGCTGGACTTCGATCACCTCGAACGGCTTGGCGATGTAGAAGATCTTGTCGGCTGGCCCCGCCACCTTGCCGATCTCGGCGGGAGAGAAATCGGAATATCCGGTGACGATGACGATATGGATTTCGGGATCGAGCGCCCGGATACGTCGTGCGGTTTCGCGGCCGTCGATGCCCGGCGGCATCCGTATGTCGATGAACGCCACCGCGAACGGCGAACCGTCCGCCTTGGCTCGCTCGACCGCGGCCACCGCCTCCAGGCCTTGATGGCAATGATGCCGGTCGAGGACGAGGTTGTCGTCGCCCTCTCCGGCTACCTCACCGAACAGCTCGGCCGCCATCGCGTCCAGCGTTCCGTTCCGTTCCGAGAAGCAAAGCTCATAGCTCTCGTGAACCGCCGGTTCGTCATCGACGATCAGAATACGCATCCGGCTATCATCCGTCTTCATTGCTTCACACAATGACAGATGGTAACCAGAGAGGCTTAAAGTGACGTAAATGGTCAGTTATTCGACCGTAACGCTCTTTGCCAGATTGCGGGGCTGGTCGACATCGGTGCCCTTGGCGACTGCGACATGATAGGCGAGCAGTTGCACCGGCACCGCATAGACGATCGGCGCGATCAGCGGGTGGACCTTAGGCATGGTGATGGTGGCGATGCAGCCGTCCCCCGCCGCTTCGATCCCGTCATAGTCGGAGATCAGGATGACCTTGCCACCGCGCGCCTGAACCTCCTGCATGTTCGAGACGGTCTTTTCGAACAACGGGCCGGACGGCGCGATGACAATGACGGGAACATGCTCGTCGATCAGCGCGATCGGACCATGTTTCATCTCGCCCGCCGCATAACCTTCGGCGTGGATATAGCTGATTTCCTTCAGCTTCAACGCGCCTTCCAGCGCCAGCGGATAGTCGGTGCCACGGCCCAGATAAAGCACGTCGCGCGCGCCGGCGACGGCACCCGCCATGCTCTCGATCGCCTCGTCATAGGCCAGCGCACCGTTGATCGCGGCAGGCGCCTCGGCCAGGTGACGGACGATCTGCCTTTCCTCGTCGGCCGACAGCCGCCCCTTGGCCTTGGCCAGATTGGCGGCGAGCGCGGCCAGCACGCTGAGCTGGCAGGTAAAGGCCTTTGTCGAGGCGACGCCGATCTCCGGCCCGGCATGGGTCGGCAGCAGCAGATCGGCCTCGCGCGCCATCGAGCTGGTCGGCACGTTGACCACCGCTGCGATCGTCTGCCCCTCATTCTTGGCATGGCGAAGCGCGGCAAGCGTGTCGGCGGTTTCCCCGGACTGGCTGATGACGATCATCAATCCGCCCGGCTCCATGACGGGCGCGCGGTAGCGGAATTCGGACGCGACATCGAGGTCGACGGGCACGCGCGCAAACTGCTCGAACCAGTATTTGGCGACCATGCCTGCATAGAAGCTGGTCCCGCAGGCGACGATGGTGACGCGCTTGATACCCGACAGGTCGAACTCGGGAATGGGCAGTGCGACCTTGCCCTCCAGCCGCTGCAGATACGAGCGCAGCGTCTGGGCGACGACGATCGGCTGCTCGTAGATTTCCTTCTGCATGAAGTGGCGGTGATTGCCCTTGTCGATCAGGGCGCCGGTGACGCCCGACAGGGTAACGGGCCTGTCGACGGGGTTGTTGTCACGGTCATAGACCTGCGCGCCCTCGCGGGTGCAGACGACCCAGTCCCCTTCGTCCAGATAGGCGATGCGCTGGGTCAGCGGCGCCAGCGCCAGCGCGTCGGAGCCGAGATAGGTCTCGTCTTCGCCGTAGCCGACGACCAGCGGCGAGCCGAGCCGCGCACCGATCAGCATGTCGGGCTGGTCGCGGAATAGGATAGCGAGCGCGAAGGCGCCGTGCAGGCGCGGCAGCACCTCTCGGACGGCGGCGACGGGATCGAGTCCCTGTTCAACCTTCTCGCTGACCAGATGGGCGACCACCTCGGTATCGGTTTCGCTGGTAAAGACCCGGCCGCGGCCGATCAGTTCGTCACGCAACGCCTTGAAATTCTCGATGATGCCGTTGTGGACGACCGCGACATGATCGGTGGCGTGGGGGTGCGCGTTGTTGGTCGTCGGACCGCCATGGGTTGCCCAGCGCGTATGCGCGATACCGATGGAGCCGGGCAGCGGATGCGCGGCCAGTTCCCTGGCCAGATTGACCAGCTTGCCCGAGGCGCGGCGGCGCTCGATCTCGCCATGGTCGATCGTCGCGATGCCCGCGGAGTCATAGCCCCGATATTCCAGGCGACGCAGCCCGTCGAGCAGGCGCTCGGCAACGTCATCTCCGCCCAGGATTCCTACGATACCGCACATAAGCTACTTACTCCCCAGTCTTTTTCGCGGCCTTCTTGGCCGTCATCATGTCTCTGAAACGCTTGGCCCAACCCGCCTTGGTCTGCCGCCCGGCACGGACGAGCGCGAGGGCATCGGCCTCCACGTCGCTCGTCACCACCGAACCCGCGCCGACGATCGCGCCCGCGCCGATCGTGACGGGAGCCACCAGTGCCGAGTTGGAGCCGATAAAAGCGCCCTCGCCTATCACCGTCCGATACTTCAGGAAGCCGTCGTAATTGCAGGTGATGGTGCCCGCGCCGATATTCGCACCCGCGCCCACCTCGGCGTCGCCGAGATAGGTCAGGTGATTGGCCTTGGCGCCGGGGCCGAGCACGGCCTTCTTCATCTCGACGAAATTGCCGACCCGTGCGCCCTCGCGCACATCCGCACCGGGGCGAAGCCGGGCATAGGGGCCGATATCCGCGCCGGTGGCGACGGTCGCGCCCTCCAAATGGCTGAAGGCGTGGATGGTCACGCCGTCGGCCACATGCACCCCTGGGCCGAACACGACATGCGGCTCGATCACCACGTCGCGGCCCAGCCGCGTATCGTGCGAGAACCAGACCGTATCGGGCGCGATCAGGGTCGCGCCCTCGGCCATGGCGCGGGCGCGACGACGAACCTGCCAGTCCCCCTCGACCACCGCCAGTTCGCCGCGGCTATTGACACCTGCGACCTCACCCGCGCCGGTCTCGATGACGGCGGAATGGCGACCATCGGCGGCCGCCAGCATCACGATATCCGGCAGATAATATTCGCCCGCCGCATTGTCGTTCCCGACCCGATCGAGCAGGCCGAACAGATCCTTCGACCGCACCGCCATCAAACCGGAATTGCAGAGGGTTACGGCGCGCTCTTCAGGATCGGCGTCCTTGAACTCCACCATCCGGGCAATCCGCCCGCCCCGGTCGGCGATCACCCGGCCATAGGCGGCGGGATCGGCCGGACGGAAGCCCAGCACGACAGCGGCGGGGGCGTCGGCCTCGCCCAACCGGTCGATCATCGCGCGCATGGTCCGCGCCTCGACCAGAGGAACGTCGCCGTAGAGGATCAGCACGTCGCCATCGAAATCGGCCAGCGCCTCGCGCGCCTGGGCGACCGCATGGCCGGTGCCCAGCTGCTCGGCCTGAAGCGCGGTGGCGACGCCCAGCGGGGCGACCGCCGCCTCGACCTGTTCGCGCCCGGCGCCCGTCACCACGACCATGCGTTCGGGCGACAGGGCCTTCACGCTGTCGATCAGGTGCAGCAGCATCGGCCGCCTGGCAATGGGGTGGAGGACCTTGTGCAGGTCCGACTTCATGCGGGTGCCCTTGCCCGCGGCGAGGATGATGGCGGCGATCGGTCTCGTCATGACGGTTGCGCCTGCCATGGATTTTCGGTCAAGGCCAGTTGGAGACTGCACCGGGACCGAATATGGACGCCAATTCATCGCATGGTTTTCCCTTCTCCATTGTCGGCTTCGACCTGGACGGTACGCTCTTGGATACCAGCGGGGACCTGACCGCCGCCGTCAACCATGCACTGGGCTCGATCGGACGTGCGCCGCTGACCGTCGAGGCGGTTAAGCCGATGATCGGGGGCGGCGCCCGCGCAATGTTGCAACACGGGCTGGACGCAACCGGCGGGTATGATGCCGAGACGCTGGATCGGCTGCACCGCCTGTTGCTCGACTATTATGAGGCCCATCTGGCGGTCCATACCGTGCCCTTTCCCGGCGCGATCGAAGCGCTGGACGAACTGGCTGCACGCGGCGTGACGCTCGGCATCATGACCAACAAGCTGGAGCGCTTTGCACGATCCATCCTGGGCGAACTGGGTCTGACCGATCGGTTCGCGTCGATCATCGGCGGCGATACGCTGGGCGTCGCAAAACCGTCACCCAAGCCCATCCAGGCGCTGGTCAAGCAATGCGGCGGCGGGACTGCCGCATTTGTCGGCGATTCGATCTTCGATGTTCAGGCCGCCCGTGCGGCCGGGCTGCCGGTAATCGCCTGCTCGTTCGGGTTCCTGAGCCAGCCGGTCGAGGCGTTGGGAGCAGGGGCGATCATCGACAGCTATGGCGAGCTTATCCCGACCCTGACGCGGCTTTCCCCTTCCGCCACTTGATCCACAAATGCCGGATGAGCATCGGCAGCGGCATTCGAATAAGGTGCGAGCGGATATAAAAGACCATCCGCAACGCCTTTTGCCGCTCTCGCCCCCATCCGTCGCGCGTAATCATGCGGCGTCGGTAAAGGCGATCGATCATGGTCAGCCTTTGCCACCGGGGCGGAACGGACGTGCCATAAAGCGCATGGGTCAACCGCAATGCGCGATCGACGGCGGACGACAGGCCATGATGCGCTGCCCGCGCGTCCAGCCCCTGCATGCCCCGCTCCTCGATCAGCGCATGGATATCCCACAGGTTGCGCAGCCCACCGGCCAGTTCGCCGTCGGCAAACAGATGCGTCGCCGCGTGGACGATCATGTCCGTATGGCACAATATCGCCAAACCTCCCTCCAAAGGCTCCGCACCGGCGATCAGTGCCTGCGCATCCGGTTTCGGCCCCGCCGTCGGCGGCAGGATGGTGTGATGCACATCGACCATCCGCCCCCGCTCGCCATGGACCAGCGGGGGAAGCTCATGCATCCATTTGCGATAATAGAGATCGTCATAGGGATCGGACTTCATCCATTCCCACCCGGCATCGATCAGCAGCTTTTCGGCATGGCCCAGCAGCGCCTTGGGCAGCAGGATGTCGCAGTCACCGATGCCGCGCCCCTGCCCCGCTGCCAGCCCGGCGGCGGCGAAGGCGGTGCCTTTCAGCAGGATGACCGGGTGCCCCAGCGGCCGCAGCGCCATTGCGACGCGATTGGCCTCCCACAGCGCCGTCCGTCGCGCTTCGGCGGCATCGACGCGCGCTTCCGTCAGCGCCCCGTCGACCATAGCGGGGAGCGGCATACCGTCCAGCCGGTGCGCCAGGGTTCCCGCCAGCGTCTCCGCCCGCGCAACGGCCAGTACCTCGGTCCAATGCGCCAGATCGACCATCGCCGCCTGCGCGGGATCACGCAGCAGCGCGACCAGCATATCGACTGCCGTCACAGAGCCTCCCAAAGGGCTTCGACGGCGGCGACACCCGCTTCGCCATCGGGATAATCGAGCGCCACCGCCGGCACCTGCGCCCGCAACCGGGTCAATGCCCGGAACCCGGCCTCCCCCATGGCGACATAATTGGTCGATGCCTGGGTCAATCGCATGAAGGTTTCGGTGGGTGCCAGGCCGCTCAGGGCAGAAGGAAAACCGAAGCGCGGAAAGATCAGCAGCGCAGGCTGTGCGGGTTCTTCCATGGCCGCAACGGCGGCCGCAGGTGGCGCGACATGGCGTACATCGCCCTTAGGCGTCCCCGTGAGCAAAGGCCCGACCCGATAGCCTTCGGGAATGAGTGCAAGGCTCTCGTTCTTCAGGCTGACCGGTCGGGGAAAGGGATATGCCAACCCGGTATCCGGATCGATCATCGCGAATTCGTCGCCCAGGAAGCGCCAGCCCCGCTGCGACAGCATCAACGCCAGTGTCGACTTGCCCGCCCCCGACACGCCGCTCATGAGGATCGCCCGATCCCCACGGGCGACCACGGCGGCATGGAGCAGCAGGTGGCGACGATGCCCGAGCGCCACCTGCAGGTTCATGCCCATCTCGGCTGCCAGCAGCCCTTGCGCCAACGGCAATGGCGAAGCGTCAGCCAGCCAGTAATCCCCAGCCACCCGGACGGATGGCCGCACCCAGCGCCGCCAGGGCGATACGGCCTCCAGCCGGACGTTGTAGTCGGCGAATTCGGATCGCGGATAGTCGCGATACAGCGTATCCAGCGCTGCGATCGGCGCCTGCCAGTCGGACCCCACCCGGAAGCCGACTGGCCCGACCCGCAAGATGATCTGATGCCTCACGCCCGGTCGACCAGTCCGGCCGCCTCCAGTTCGCCCAGACGGGCGTCCATCACGGCTGTACCGTCTATGTCACCCAGATCGTAACTCCGTGCCAGCCGGGCGAGCAGCGCATTCCTGTCCAAAGGTTCGCGGGCCAGCGCCTCCAATATCTGGGGCGCCGGTTCGTTCAGCAGATGGGTGATGCCGGAGGGACGGTGGAAAACGGCCGTGAAGATATCCAGCGGCTCGACGATCAGCAAAGCCGCTGCCGCCGCGCGGTAGCGCGGATCGGCCACGGGATCAGGTCCTGGGGTTCTGGACGGACAGGAAACAGGTATAGCCACTCTGGCCGCCGCTCAACTTCCTGATATATTTGAGATAGGCGTCATTGGAATAATAAGTGGTGCCGGGCAGCGACATGCCCTTGTACAGCGCATTGCGCACTTCCTCACCGGTAAAGGGTCGCGACGGTGGCGGGTAAGGCCCGCCGAACAGCGCCCCCAACGGTCCCAGTGGCCCGGGATTGACGACATTGCCGTTCCGGTCGATGTACTTTCCCGCATCGCCCGGACCGGGCACGGGGATCTGACAGTTCAGCACCGAGGCGGTCGTCTGGGCCAGCGCCGGGCGGACGGCGATGACCGTGCTTGCCCCGACCGCGCCCAGCATCAGCATCCGGCGGCTGGTCACGCTGGAGGCGGTCGCATCGGCCTGCGCTTCGGGCGCGGAGTCGGATGCGGGGCCGGGTTTGGAGGGCGTATCGTCCATGACGAAGCGATCTCCCATATTCGTCGTCTTGTCACAAGAACCTGTGCGACCGCGGTCGCTTCCCAAAATTGGAAGACGGGTCCGGGCAGGTCCGCCACTCAGCGTTGCAGACAGCGCGCGCGTGCGCCGCTACATCGACATGCCATGGGATTCGGCATTCGCACTTTATGGGCCATCGTCGTGGTCGTGGTGGCTGCCGCCGTTGTGTTCCTGACGGCAGGCCCCGCGCCCGCGATCATTGCGCTGGTCGGCGGGATCGCGGCCGCCTTGGTCGCCAGTGAGGGCGTGCCGACCGAAGCCGGGGACGATGTCACCGCCGAAGAGGGCCATGACGGCCTTTCCCCTTTGCTCGAAGAAGCGCTGGATGCGATCGTCGAGCCGGTTCTGCTGATCGAGGGCGGACGGGTGATCCTGGCCAATCGCTCGGCGCGCGGACTGCTCGGCACGCATATCGTCGGCGAGGATGCCCGCATCGCCATCCGCCATCCGGCGGCCGCCGAGCGGCTGCTGACCAAGGAAGGCGCGCCCGATCCCGATCATCCGATCTCGCTTGTCGGGCTCGGGTCGCTCGAACAGCGCTGGGAAATGCGCGTCGCCGATACCACGAGCGGCCAGCGCATCGTCCACCTGATCGACCAGACCGCCCATGACGCGGCCGAGCGGATGCGCGTCGACTTCGTGGCCAATGCCAGCCATGAGCTGCGTACACCGCTGGCGTCGATCCTGGGGTTCATCGAAACACTGGGCGACGAGGCAGGCGAGGATGCGGAAATTCGCGCGCGCTTCCTGAAGGTGATGTTCGACGAGGCGCGGCGGATGCAGCGGCTGGTCGAGGATCTGATCTCGCTCAGCCGGATCGAGGCGGACAAATATCGCCTGCCCGCCCAGCCCGTCGATATGGCCGAACTGGTCGACCAGGTGTGGGAAGAGTTCCTCGACTCCGGTTCGCCAAGGGCCGACGATATTGCCTGCGAACTGGCCGACGACCTCACGCCGGTTGCGGGTGACCGTGCGCAATTGTCGCAGATGCTGCACAATCTGATCGGCAATGCGATGAAATACGGAAAGGCCGATACACCGGTGCGGGTCAGGCTGGATCGCGACGGGCCGATGCTGCGCCTGAGCGTCGCCGATCGGGGCGAAGGCATCGCCGCCAGCCATTTGCCGCGCCTGACCGAGCGTTTCTATCGCGTCGACTCGGGGCGCAGCCGCAGCATAGGCGGTACGGGCCTGGGCCTCGCCATCGTGAAGCACATCGTCGAACGGCACCGCGGAAAGCTGGAAATCGTCAGCGAGGTCGGCGTCGGGACGACCGTGACGGTCCGCCTGCCCGCATTGAAGCCACCGGAAAAGAACGCTTTCGAGACCGCTGTCACAAAAATACAATAAAAATGTCACACGGAGGTATGGCGAGCGTGGCAGCGCCGGTTCGCACCCGTTCCGGTGTTGCCAAGGATCTCGATGCGCCTGCCCTGCCTTCTCGCCGCGATGTTCTCGCTGGCGGCCTGCCACGATCAGGCCAATGGCGGCGGCGCGGGCGTGCGGGACCAGATTACCGCCGTGGGCTCGTCGACCGTCTATCCCTTCACGACGATCATTGCCGAGCGCTTCGTTGCGGCCGATCCCGACGCAAAGGCGCCGGTCATCGAATCGACCGGCACGGGTGCGGGCATGAAGCTGTTCTGCGCCGGGATCGGCGCGGGGCATCCTGATCTGGAAGACGCCTCGCGCCGGATGAAGGCCAGCGAGTATCGCGACTGTGCGGCACATGGCGCGGCCGAGCTGCTGGAAATCCAGATCGGCATCGACGGCATCGCCTTCGCCGAATCCAAGCGCGGACCGCATATGGCGCTGACCTCGGTCGACATCTACCGCGCGCTCGCGGCGCACCCCGGCGGCAAGCCCAACGCCGCGCGCACCTGGGCCGACGTCAATCCCGCGCTGCCCGCCATCCCCATCCAGGTCTATGGCCCGCCCGCGACCAGCGGTACGCGCGATGCGCTGGCAGAACTGATCCTGGCCAAAGCATGCGACGCGGTCGAGCCGGGCGCGCCCGCGCTGGCAGCCCGCGATCCCGAAGCGCATCGCCTGTTCTGCACCCGCGTCCGCGAAGACGGCGCCTATATCGATGCGGGCGAGAACGACAATTTGATCGTCCAGAAGCTTCAGGCCAATCCGGATGCGCTCGGCGTCTTCGGCTATTCCTATCTCGAGGAAAATCGCCAGACGGTCGACGGCGTGACGATCAACGGCGTGAAGCCGACCTATGACGCCATCGCCGCCGACCGCTATCCGGGATCGCGCCCACTCTATATCTACGCAAAGAAGGCGCATCTCGATGCCATTCCGGGGCTGCGCGCCTTCCTGCGGCTTTATGCCGACAATTGGGGCAAGGACGGTCCGCTGGTGCGTCGCGGCCTGATCGCTTCGCCCGAAGCGATCCAGGCCCGGTCGCGCGCGATCATTGCCCGCGAAATCACGCTCGATCCCGCGAGGCTGCCGTCATGAACGGTGTCGTCCTTCTCGTCCTGACGGTCGGGCTGGGCATCATCGCCTGGGCCTCGACGCGGATGCATGCGCTCGGTTTCCGGCGGCGGTCGGGAACGCGGGCCAGTTCGCTGCCGCATCATTATGGCTGGTATGTCGCGCTATGGACGGCCGCGCCCCCGCTGATCTTCCTCGCCATCTGGGCCGCCACCTCCCCCGCGCTCGTCACCGACATGGTGCTCCATGCCCCGGCGGCCGCGCAGCTTCCCCCGCCCGGCTTCGAACGGGCAGCGATCCTGTCCGAGGCGCGGGCGCTGGCGGCCGGGCAGGCGCAAGGCGCCTTCCATACGCTGTCACGGACGCTCTCGCCCGCCTATCACGCCGCGCAGGCACGGATCGACTGGATCGCCACCGCAATCGTCCTGTTGCTGGCGCTGGCGGGCGGGGCCTATGCCTATCTGCATGTGCGCCCCGAATTTCCGGCACGCACCCGGATCGAACGCGTCGTACTCGGGCTGCTGCTGGGCGCGTCGCTGATCGCGATCCTGACCACCGCCGGGATCGTCGCCTCCCTGCTGTATGAGGCGGGACGGTTCTTCTCGGTCGTGCCGGTCACCGACTTCCTGTTCGGCACGCATTGGAGCCCCCAGTCGATCGATCCGCGCCATCCCGGCGCATCGCTCGGCGCAGTGCCGCTGTTCTGGGGCACCTTCTTCATCGGCGCGGTCATCGCCATGGCGGTCGCCATCCCGTTCGGCCTGATGAGCGCCATCTATCTGACCCAATATGCCGCCCCGCGCGCACGCCGGATCATGAAGCCCGTTCTGGAAGTGCTCGCGGGCATTCCGACCGTCGTCTATGGTTATTTCGCCGCGCTGACAGTGGCCCCTGCCGTCCGGCAGTTCGCGGTCTCGATCGGCATCGACTGGGCGTCATCCGAAAGTGCTTTGGCCGCCGGTCTGGTGATGGGGGTGATGATCATCCCCTTTGTCTCGTCCATGGCCGATGACAGCCTGGCCGCCGTACCCAATTCGATGCGCGACGGCAGCCTGGCGATGGGGGCCACCCCGTCCGAGACGATCACCCGCGTCATGCTGCCCGCCGCCCTGCCCGGCGTGGTCGGCGGCGTGCTGCTGGCGGTCAGTCGCGCGATCGGGGAGACGATGATCGTCGTCATGGCGGCGAGCGGCGTCGCCACGCTGACCGCGAACCCCTTTGCCAGCACGACCACCGTCACGCGCCAGATCGTCGACCTGCTGACCGGCGAGGCCGAGTTCGACAGCCCCAAGACGCTGGCCGCCTTCGCGCTGGGCCTGACCCTGTTCCTCATCACGCTGTTGCTCAACATCGTCGCGCTCAACGTGGTGAAGCGATATCGGGAAACCTATGAATAAGCCGCCCGCTCCGCCTTCGGCCGCTGGCTGGAACAGCCCCGCCATGGCCCGTCGCCTGCGTCGGCGCTATGCCGCCGAGCGTCGCTTCCGACGGCTGGGCGCGGCGGCGGTCGCACTGTCGGCGGCATTCCTTGCCTTCCTGCTGATCACCATGCTGGCGCAGGGACTTCGCGGCTTTACCGAGACACGCGTGGCCATGCCGGTCAACCTCGCGGCCGCCGAACTGCCGGTCGAGCCCGCGCGCCTGAAGGGGCGCGGGGCCGATCTGGCGCTGGCCGGGGCCGGGCTGGAAAATGCCGTCGATACCGCTGCGACGACCGCCTTCGGCCCGATGGGAACGGACCTTCTGTCGCCCGGCGCCTGGCTTGTCGTGCGCGACGCGATCAAGGCTGACCCGGGCATGCTCCGTCGCACCGTCCACTTCGAACTACCGGTCGCCAGCCGCTACGACGTCGCCGCCAAGGGTATCGGCACGCCCGAGGCTGAGCGCGTCGTCGCGCGGTTGCAGGCGCGCGGCGTTCTATCGACCGGTTGGGATATGGGCTTCCTGAAGGATGCCGACGCCACCGATCCGACGCGGGTCGGCATCTGGGGCGCGGCGAAGGGCTCGCTGCTGACCATGCTGGTCACACTGGCGCTGGCCTTCCCCATCGGGGTGCTGGCCGCCCTCTATCTGGAGGAGATCGCGCCGAAGAACCGCTGGACCGACATGATCGAGGTGTCGATCAACAATCTGGCGGCGGTCCCCTCCATCATCTTCGGCCTTCTCGGGCTCGCGGTGTTCCTCGGCACCTTCGGCCTGCCGCGCTCGGCCCCGCTGGTCGGCGGCCTGACGCTCGCGCTGATGACCATGCCGGTGATCGTCATCGCGGGGCGCAACGCGATCAAGGCGGTGCCGCCCTCGATCCGCGATGCCGCGCTCGCCATCGGTGCGTCGCGGGTGCAGGTGATCTTCCACCATGTCCTGCCGCTCGCCCTGCCGGGCATCCTGACCGGCACGATCATCGGCATGGCCCGCGCGCTGGGTGAGACCGCGCCGCTGCTGATGATCGGGATGCGCGCCTTCATCGCCGCGCCCCCGCGCGGGCTGACCGATCCGGCGACCGTGCTGCCGGTCCAGATCTTCCTGTGGTCGGATCAGGTCGACCGCGGCTTCATCGAGAAGACCTCGGCCGCGATCATCGTCCTTCTCGTCTTCCTGCTCGCGATGAACGGGCTGGCCATCTACCTCCGCAATCGGTTCGAGACACGCTGGTGAGTACCCCCAAGATAACCGCGCGCAACGTCAGCGTGTCTTACGGTGCCAAGCAGGCGATCCACGACATCTCGATCGATGTCGACATGGATCATGTGATCGCCTTTATCGGCCCGTCGGGCTGCGGCAAGTCGACCTTCCTGCGCACGCTCAACCGGATGAACGACACCATCCCGTCGGCGCGCGTCACCGGCGATGTCCGTCTGGACGGGCAGGATATCTATGCGCCCGAGATGGACGTGGTGCAGCTGCGCGCCCGTGTCGGCATGGTGTTCCAGAAACCCAATCCCTTCCCCAAGTCGATCTACGAGAATGTCGCCTATGGCCCGCGCATCCATGGCCTGGCGACGTCGCGAAGCGAAATGGACGCCATCGTCGAGCGCTCGCTGACCCGTGCGGGCCTGTGGAACGAGGTGAAAGACCGTCTGTCGGAAAGCGGCACCGCGCTGTCGGGCGGCCAGCAGCAGCGGCTCTGCATCGCGCGCGCCATCGCGGTCGACCCGGAGGTCATCCTGATGGACGAGCCGTGCAGTGCGCTCGATCCGATCGCGACCGCGCGGATCGAGGAGCTGATCCACGACCTGCGCGGTCGCTACGCCATCGCGATCGTTACCCACAATATGCAGCAGGCCGCCCGCGTCTCGCAGCGCACCGCCTTTTTCCACCTCGGCACCCTGGTCGAGTACGGCAAGACGTCCGACATCTTCACCAACCCGAAGGAAGAGCGGACGAAGGACTATATTACCGGCCGTTACGGCTGAGGACGAGGATCATGGACCACACCGTAAAAGCCTTCGACAACGATATCGGCCGCCTGCGCGGGCTGATCAGCCAGATGGGCGGATTGGCCGAGGAGGCGATCGCCAATGCCATCAAGGCGCTGCAACGCTCCGACCTGGAACTGGCGCGCAAGGTTCGCGAGGACGACAAGGCGATCGACCTGATCGAGGCGGAGGTCGAGCGGCTGGCGGTACGTACCATCGCCCTGCGCGCGCCGATGGCCAACGACCTGCGCGAGGTTGTGGCGGCGCTGAAGATCGCCAGCGTCGTCGAGCGCATCGGCGACTATGCCAAGAACATCGCCAAGCGCGTGCCGATGATCGAGAGCGAGGACCGGATCGAGCCCGTCTCGATCCTGCCCGCCATGGCCAAGATCGCCTCGGCGATGGTGCATGACGTGCTCGACGCCTTTGCCGCACGCGATGCCGAGGCGGCAATCCGGGTCCGCGACAGCGATAACGCGCTCGACGATTTCTACGATTCCATCTTCCGCACGCTCGTCACCCATATGGTCGAGAATCCCAAGACGATCGGACAGGTCGCGCACCTGCTGTTCATCGCCAAGAATCTCGAACGGATCGGTGACCATGCGACGAACGTCGCGGAAATGGTCTATTTCGCCGCCACCGGCACCCAGATGGGTGAGCGGGACCGCGGCGGCACATGGCCTTCTTGAGGGAACAGGCACGATGGCACGGGTAAAGATGTTGCTGGTCGAGGACGACGCCGCGCTCGCGGAACTGCTCGTCTTCCATTTCAAGCGCGAGGATTTCGACGTCACCCATACGGTCGACGGCGAGGAGGCATTGCTGCTGGCGCGGGAGAGCACGCCCGACATCGTCCTGCTCGACTGGATGGTCGAGGGGATTTCGGGCATCGAGGTCTGCCGCCGCCTGCGCCGCTCGGCCGAGACGGCGAACGTGCCGATCATCATGCTGACCGCGCGCGGCGAGGAAGAGGACCGGGTGCGCGGGCTGGAGACGGGCGCGGACGATTATGTCACCAAGCCCTTCTCCCCGCGCGAACTGGTCGCGCGTGTCGGCGCGGTGCTGCGCCGTGTCCGCCCGGCGCTGGCGGGCGAGGCGCTGACCTATGCCGATATCGAGATGGATACGGTCGGCCACAAGGTCCGCCGTGCCGGCGAAGTCGTCTCGCTCGGCCCGACCGAATTCCGCCTGCTCAAGCATTTCCTGGAGCATCCGGGCTGGGTCTTCTCGCGCGAGCGGCTGCTCGACGCGGTATGGGGTCATGACTCGGATATCGAGAGCCGGACGGTCGACGTGCATATCCGCCGCCTGCGCAAGGCGATCAATATCGGCGACCGGCCCGACATCATCCGGACCGTTCGCTCGGCGGGCTATTCGCTCGACGCGGGGGGGTGAGCCAACATCCTGAAAAGCCTGTCAGGATCGGGTCGCAAGCGAAACGAGGGAGCCAAGTGCGGCATGGGACGTTCTGCCCCACGCGCTAACGCACTTGCGCTTCTGAACAGGAGATTCGCATGAAGCTCGTTTTTCTGGCCGCCACCGCTCTGATGGCGGCGCCCGCTCTCGCCCAGCAGACCCAGACCGACACCACCGCCCAGGCGGGGATGCAGGCCGGTGCCTCGACCGATACGACCACGACGCAGACCCAGACCGACACGTCGGGATCGATGCAGGCCAATGCCGCCGCGACCGCCGGCACGATGACCGCCGGTGGCTATCAGCCCGCCCAGCCGCCGATGGCCGCCCCGCCCGCCCCGGGCGCGCCGGTCGTGTTCCAGCAGGCACCAAGCCCGTCCCAGGCCTATCCAGCCCCGGCGCCGCTCAAGAGCTATCCGATCTGCAAAAAGGGTCAGTATGACCAGTGCCGTCAGCGTGGCGGCAAGTAACAGGCGCATCACCCGGCTGTGAAAAAGGCGTCGGTTCCTAATGGGGACTGACGCCATTTCTTTTAGACTGCGAGACATTGCGTCGAACCAACGCAAGCCCCTCCCCTGAAGGGGAGGGGTGAGGTCATCTCATGTCATCCTGCTATAGAGCATCTATTCCTCGACCAGTTTCATCAGACGCCGCTCGACCGGGGCCAGAACCGGCCCCAGCTCATGCCCCCGCTTCAGCACCGCCCCGCCCTCACCGATCAGTGCCCACATGCCCTGGCGGTTGCGCAGCGCCGGGCGCTTCTCGATCCGGAATTCGGGACGTTCCGCCGCACGGCGAAAGGCGGAGAAAATGGCCGCATCGCGTCCCATATCCATCGCATAGTCGCGCCAGTGTCCGGCCGCGACCATCCGGCCGTAAAGGTCGAGGATACGGGTCAGTTCCGCGCGGTCGAACCCCACCTGCCCCGCCGTCTTGGGAAAGGGTACGACCCCCATCAGGCCCGATCGCGCTCTTCGCCCTGCTCGGCCAGCACTGCGTCCAGCCGTCGCCGCATCGTCTCCAGCTCGCAACGGAGCATTTCGATCTTCTGGGTCTGGGGATCGAACATCTCGGAACAAGGCGTGCCGTAAGGGACGAAGCGCTTCTCCGGCGCAGCGCCGCCCTCGACGATCGTGGGTCGAGCGGGAATGCCGACCATCACCGCACCCTCGGGCACGTCGCGCGTGACGACCGCGTTCGCCCCGACCCGCGCGCGCGGCCCCACGATGATCGGCCCCAGCACCTGCGCACCGGATCCGACGATCGCGCCGTCCATCAGCGTCGGATGGCGCTTGCCCGCCACGCCATTGTCCGGGCTGGTGCCGCCCAGGGTCACGCATTGATAGATCGTGACGTCGTCGCCGATTTCCGCCGTCTCGCCGATGACGACAAAGCCGTGGTCGATGAAGAAATTGCGCCCGATCTTGGCACCCGGATGAATATCGATCGCGGTCAGGAAGCGGGTGAAATGATTGACCAGCCGGGCGAGGAAAAACGCCCGCGACCTGTACAGCCGATGCGCGACCCGGTGCCCGGCCAGCGCCCAGACGCCGGGGTACAGCAAAATCTCCGCACGCGAATGCGGAGCGGGATCGCGAGCCCGGATCGAATCGAGATAAGCGGCCAATCGGCTCGGCATGAGCATGTCCCCAGATGCGATACGCGCATTTAGGCATAGGCTCGGGCAAAATCCAGATCGCCCCCCTCGATTGACCAACGCTTGCCTGGCACCGGGCAAACTCTATCGCGGTTGCAGCGTTGCTTGAGAAACGGCATGGCCGCCGGTCATTAAGCACAGGAGACATGATGGACCCGACCAGTACCGAGCTGATCCACATCCTGCCATTCGTGGCCGTGGGTTTCGCCGCGCAGGTGGTCGACGGTGCGCTGGGCATGGCCTTCGGGGTGATCTCCAACACGCTGCTCATCAGCCTGGGCGTTCCGCCCGCCGCCGCCTCGGCGGGCGTCCACAGTGTCGAGACCTTTACCACCGCGGTCTCCGGGATCAGCCATGTGGTGCATCGCAACGTCAACTGGCGGCTGTTCCTGCGACTGATGATCCCCGGCGTGATCGGCGGCGCGCTGGGGGCCTATGTCCTGTCCAACATCGATGCGGCCGTCGTGAAACCCTTCATCCTGGCCTATCTGACCGGCATCGGCATCTACCTGCTGATCCGCGCCTGGCGGCACAAGGCGGCGACGCGCGAGCCCAGGATCGTCGAGCCCTTGGGGTTCCTCGGCGGCTTTCTGGACGCCGCAGGCGGCGGCGGCTGGGGGCCGGTCGTGACGTCCAACCTGCTGGCCCAGGGCGCCGCGCCGCGCACGACTATCGGAACGGTCAACACCGCCGAGTTCTTCCTGACCGCGACCATCTCGGCGACGTTCATCACCCAGCTGGGCTGGGGTGCCTTCACCATGGCGACGGTCGGACTGCTGATCGGCGGGATCTGCGCGGCCCCGTTCGGGGCGATGCTCGCCAAGCGGGTTCCGGCGCGAACCCTGTTGACGCTGGTCGGGGTAATCCTGACGCTGACCAGCCTTTGGGGATTGTACCAGGCGATCACGCGGTAAATCCTCCCCTGCAAGGGGAGGTGGCAGCGCGTAGCGCTGACGGAGGGGTGTCACGGTCTGTGGCGACGCCCCTCCACCACCGGGCTGCGCCCGGCGGTCCCCCTCCCCAAGCTTCGCTTGGGGAGGATTTGGGCTACGCGACGGCCGAGTGAACGGTCGCCACGGCCTGCATCACCGCTGCGATCCGAACGGCGGTCTGGATGACCTCGGCCGAAATCCCGGCCTTCTTCAGCACCGCCTCATGGGCATCGATGCACATGCCGCAGCCGTTGATCGCCGACACCGCCAGGCTGAACAGCTCGAAATCGATCTTGTCGATGCCCGGGGCGCCGATCACGTTCATGCGCAGCTTGGCGGGCATGTTACGATATTCCTGGTTCCCGGCCAGGTGCGTGAAGCGGTAATAGACATTGTTCATAGCCATCACCGCCGCCGCCGCGCGCGCAGCATTGGCCGCCTCCGGCGACAGCTTGGAGGCGCATTCCGCCTCGGCCGCGTCGACCAGCGGCTTGTGGCCGGTGCCATGCGCGCAGGCGAGCAGCAGGCCATATTTACGCTGGTCGTTCAGCACTGGCTCGTTGAGCAGCGAGCCGACGTTCAGGCGGATATCCTTGGCGAAGTCGGGCAGCTGCCCGGCAAATTCCTTGAGGGACATGGGATTGCTCCAGATAGACGACGCCCCAGTCCGGGCCTCCGATCCGCGGTGGACCAGCGACCCTCGCCGGGGCGTCGGGAATGATGGGCACGGGGACGTCACCGCCCCCGGGCCGACAGGATTACTCGGCGGCGAGCTGGAGGACGTCGTCGCCCTTGTTCCAGTTGCACGGGCACAGCTCGTCGGTCTGCAGCGCGTCGAGGACACGCAGCGTCTCGGCCGGGTTGCGGCCGACGTTCAGGCCGTTGATCGTGACGTGCTGGATGACATTGTCGGGATCGATGATGAACGTCGCGCGGTAGGCGACGTGCTCGTTCTTGTCGACGATGCCCAGCGCGTCGGCGAGGACGCGACCATTGTCCGCGATCCAGGGGAAATCGGCAGCGGCCAGATCCGGGTCCGACTTGCGCCAAGCCAGGTGGACATGCGCGGTGTCGGTCGACGCGCCGATGAGCACGGCATCGCGGTCCTCGAAGTCACCCTTCAGCTCGGAATAGCCGACGATCTCGGTCGGGCAGACAAAGGTGAAGTCCTTCGGCCAGTAGAACAGGACCTTCCACTTGCCCTCATAGGAGGTGTCGCTGATCGTCTCGCCGGCGGGCAGCGCGTTGGTGCCCTGCTGGACGGGAACGGTGAATGCGGGGAGCTTGTCTCCAACGGTCAACATGGCAATCTGCCTCCTTCTTTCATAAAATTCGGCTTCAGCCATCCTCTCGCACGACCGGCGGTTGGCCCGCCTGTATTCGATGCCGCAACAGATATGGGGACTGGCGCCTTTGATCCAACAAGCTATTTGTCACATCGCAATCGACTGAGACGATCAATGGCCGCGACCTATCTACCGACCCTGAAACAGTTACAATATCTCGTGGCCCTGCAGGACCATGGCCATTTCGGCCGGGCGGCGGATGCGTGTTTCGTCACGCAATCCACCCTCTCGGCGGGCCTGCGCGAGCTGGAGACGCTGATCGGCGTGACGCTGGTCGAGCGGACGCGGCGCGTCGTGCGCTTCACGCCGCTGGGCGAACGCATCGCCGACAAGGCGCGCCGCGTCCTGCGCGAGGCGGACGAGCTGGGCGACATGGCCCGCGCCGCCGGACGGCCCCTGTCGGGGGAGATGCGCATGTCGGTGATCCCGACCATCGCACCCTTCATGCTGCCGCGCATCCTGCCCCGTCTGCGGCGCGACTTTCCCGACCTGAAGCTGTTCCTGCGCGAGGAGCCGAGCGGCCCGGCTTGCGAGCGCCTGCACAATGGCCGTACCGATTGCGTCCTGCTCGCGCTCCCCTATGCCTGTGGCGAGGTGACGGCCGAGCCGTTGTTCGACGACCGACTGTTCGTCGCCTTCCCGACCGACGAGGAGGTGACGCCGCCTGCGGCCTTCCCGGCCTCCGCGATCGACGAGGCGCGGCTGTTGCTGCTGGAGGACGGACATTGCCTGAAGGACCATGCGCTGGCCGCGTGCAACCGCCCCGAACTGCGCGCGGAGGCGACGATGCTGGGCACCTCGCTCCACACCATCGTCCAGATGGTCGACAATGGCCTGGGCATGACGATGCTGCCCGAAATGGCGCTGCGCTCGGGCATTCTGGATAATACCCATATCACCGCGCGGCCGCTTGACGCCGAGAATGCGGTGCGCAAGATCGCGCTGGTCTGGCGTCGCGCCAGCCCCCGGGAAAAGGATTTTCGTTTGTTGGCACAGGTGCTTGCGGAAGCAGCTTGATCGGCACCCTGCGCGTCCCCTTCGATATCATCCCATCTTCAGGAGATTTCGCCCATGACCCATAATGCACGGCGGCTGGTGGCCGTTCTGCCGCTCATCGCCATGATCGGACTGGGTGGCTGCGGGCGCGGGCGGGATCAGCGCGAGGCGCCCGCCGCTCCGTCCAGCGCGCCGGTCGTCGCGCCCCCGGCAGCGCCGCAGCCGGATCAGCCGATGGTGCCCACCCGCACCATTCTCGACAATGCGACGGCCACGCCCTCTCTTTCGTCGCTGGTCGCCGCGATCCGCGCCTCCGGGCTGGCGACCACGCTGGCAGGTCCCGGTCCCTATACCCTGTTCGCGCCGTCGAACGAGGCCTTCGCGCGGCTTGCTCCCGGTGTGCAGGAGCAGTTGCTGCAGCCCGCAAACCGGGATTCGCTGGTCAAGCTGATCCGCTTTCACATGGTCCCCGGCGTCGTGGGCATCGCCGACCTGCAACAGCAGATCGCCGCTGGTGGCGGCACCGCCAAGCTGATGACCGTCCAGGGCGAGTGGCTGACCGTCAGCATGACCCAATCGGTCATCACCCTGACCGACAGCAGCGGTAACAAAAGCTATATCGAAGCTGGCGACATGCCCCAGGCGAACGGCGTCATTCACATCGTCAATGGTGTCTTGGTGCCAAAACTGGATTAAGTGCGTTACTCCCGGCAGGACGGCCGTTTCGCTTCGGGAACGGCTGGCCTGCCCTTCACCATGCGGCGCGATGCGACCCCGCTCCGCCGCCAGAAGAACGGGAGTATGCTTTTAATGTTGAAGACTTTTGCCATTCTCGTGTCCGCCACCGCCCTGACCGGCGCGGGTGCCGCCATCGCCCAGACGGCGCCGCAGACCACCCCGATGCAGCCCGCACCTGCCCAGACGGCCACCGCCGCCCCGGGCCAGGCTGCTCCGATGGCCCCGGCCACCGCGACGCCCGCCGCGACCGGCACCATCGTTCAGGTCCTGGCCGCGACGCCGGACCGCAGCACGCTGGCGCGCCTGGTCACGACGGCGGGACTGACCGCCGACCTGTCCGGCCCCGGCCCCTTCACCGTCTTCGCACCCAGCAACGAGGCGTTCAGCCGTATGCCCCCGGGCGCGCTCGACACGCTGAGCAAGCCGGAGAACAAGGCCACGCTGGCGACGATCCTGAAATACCACGTCGTCTCGGGCAAGGTGACCGCCGACCAGCTGAAGGCGCAGATCGCGGCCGGTAACGGCACCACCACGCTGACGACGCTCGCCGGTCAGCCGCTGACCGCGCAGCTCGGCCCGAACGGCAACATCATGCTGACCGACGTGAATGGACAGAAGGCCTATGTCGACAAGGCCGACGTCCAGGCGACCAACGGCGTCGTGCATCTGACCAACGGCATCAACGTACCGAAGATCGGCTAAATCGCCGGATCGTCGAAACAGGGAAAGGCGGGGCTTCGGCCTCGCCTTTTTCTATGCGGTCCAGCGTTCGGCGGCCGCCGTGTCGCTTTCGCGTGCCTCGACCCAGCGGGCGTCATGCCCCCGCGTCTCGCGCTTCCAGAAGGGCGCGTCGGTCTTCAAGCGATCGATCAGATACGCACAGGCATCGAGCGCGTCGCGCCTATGAGGGGCCGCCGCCAGGACCAGCACGATCCGCTCGCCCGGCCGCATGGGGCCGACCCGGTGGACGATCGTTGCCGCCTGAAGCGAGCAGCGATCCACCGCCTCGCGCGCGATCCGCTCCAGTGCCGCCTCGGTCGCGCCGGGGTAATGTTCCAGCTCGAGGCTGTCGACTCCGTCATCGGCGCGAACCAGCCCGCAAAAGCTTGCCACCGCGCCGACGTCCTGCCCTTCGACCCGCGCCATTTCCTCGGCCAGGTCGATGGGCGCGCGCGATACCAGGACGCGGATCATCCGCCCGTCACCGGCGGAAAGATCGCAACCTCACGGGCATTGCCGATGGCGGCATCGAGACCGACGAAATTCTGGTCGACCGCCGCGCGCAGCCGCTCCGGCTCGGCCATAGCCTCGGCATAGCCGCCACCCCGCGTCGCCAGCCATGCGACCAGATCGGCGACCGTCGCGACATGCTCGGGCAACGTCACCGTCTCTTCGGCGTGCCCGATCCGCTCGCGGACCCAGGCGAAATACAGGATCGTCAGCATCATCAGCTATCCATATGCTTGAGGCCGACGCGCAGATAGTCCCAGCCGGTGACGAGCGTCAGCACCGCCGCGGCCCAGAGAGCCGCCAGGGCCGCCCCATGCATCCACGGCCAACCGGGCAGCGCGCCGCCCAGGATCAGACCGCCGAGCGCGATCAGTTGCAGCGTCGTCTTCCACTTGGCCAGTCGCGACACCGGCACCGAGACCTGCAACTGCGCCAGGAATTCGCGAAGCCCCGACACCGCGATCTCGCGCAACAGGATGACGAGGCCCGCGACCACGCTCAACCCGCTCAAGACCTGCACGGCGACCAGCACCAGTATGACCGAGGCGACCATGATCTTGTCGGCGATGGGATCAAGAAAGACGCCCAGCTTCGACACAGCCCCCTGCGCACGCGCCAGATAGCCGTCGAAATAGTCGGTGATGCCCATCAGGCAGTACAGCGCAAAGGCGATGCCGTAGCCCAATGCCCAATCGGGCTGCCACAACAGCCCCGCGAGCAGCGGCACGGCCAGGATTCGCGAGAGCGTCAACAGGTTGGGCAGCGTCAGCATGTCGCCTTCTAACCGCTCGTGCGCCCATGACAAACCGCTTTAAGCGGTTGGCGATATGGGTACGCATAGCTATGTTGGTGTCATCCTGTTGCCACGATCGGGCCATTTTTCGTTATGCTCAATGCCCTCGGGCTTCTCAAACAGCGTCGCTTCCTGCCGCTGTTTGCCACCCAGTTTCTCGGCGCATTCAACGACAACCTGTTCAAGACGTCGATGGTGCTGTTCGCCACCTATGCGATCTTCACCGACCCCCATTCCGAATTCTACTTCAACTGCGCCGCGACCGGCGCCGCCATCCTGCCCTTCGTCTTCCTGTCGGCGCTGTCGGGACAATTGGCCGACAGCCATGACAAGGCCAAGATCATCCGCATCGTGAAGACGGTCGAGATCGGCATCATGCTGGTCGGTGCGGGTGGCCTGCTGATCGCCAAGGCGGGTTATACCACGGCCGGACTGGCGCTGATGCTGGGCACGGTGCTGGCGCTGGGTGTGCATTCGACCTTTTTCGGGCCTATCAAATACGCCATCCTGCCCCAGCATCTGGAAGCCGAGGACATATTGGGCGGCACCGGTCTGGTCGAGGCGGGGACCTATCTGGCGATCCTGCTCGGCACGGTCGCGGCGGGCTGGATCCCGATCGAGGCGGCGGCCGTCGGCGTCATCGTGGTCGCGGTGATCGGCTGGTTCCTGGGCCGCCAGGTGCCCCCCGCCCCGCGCGAAGGGCCACCGCTGAAGCTCAACTACAACCCCTTCACCGCCTCGTGGCGGCTGATCTCGGCGACGCTGCATATCCGCCGCCTGTTCCTGGCGATCATCGCGATCAGCTTCTTCTGGACGATCGGCGCGGTCCTCATCATCATCTTCCCCCCGCTGGTGAAGAATGTCCTGACGGCGGACAAGGAAGTCGCCAGCCTCGCCATCGCGATCTTCTCGATCGGTGTCGCCATCGGCTCGGTGGTCATCAACACGATGCTGAAGGGTGAGATTTCGGCGCGCTATTCGCCCATGTCGGTGATCGCGATGGGCGCGTTCGTCGTGCTGTTCTCGTTCCTGTGCCGCAACTGGACCCCGGCGGCGGGGGGTGGCCTGTATAGCTGGCAGGCGTTCCTGGCCGAGCCGCGGGCGATCGGCATCCTCGCCACGCTTCTGGCGATCGCGACGACCGGGGGCATGTTCGTCGTACCGCTCTATGCCTTCCTGACCACCACGGTCGAAAAGGACCAGACGGCGCGCACAGTGGCGGCGAACAACATCGTGAACTGCTTTGCCATGACGATCGGCTCGGTCCTGGCCTTCGCGATCAGTGCGGCGGGCGTTTCGTCGGCCGACATGCTCTTCGTGGTCGCGGCCATGTGCCTGGTATCGGCCTGGCTCGCGCTGCTGCTGCACCGCGCCTGTGACGATGTTTCCGCCGAACCGGCTTAAAACAGAAACGTATAGATGCTGATGAAGAAGGCCGTGAAGCTGAGGACGAACAACCGGATATCCTGATCGTCGTCCTGCCGCCGCCGTGTTTTGACGGGGGGCGGCAGCGTGCGCCGAACGGGGTGACGGGCAGCTTCGTTGGTCAGGACAAGGCGGCGTCTCATAGCCCCCTGTTAACGCCTCGTTTACCATTTCGGCAGCGGCCCGATATCGGACCGGCTGTCCCCGCTGCCCCGTATCGAGACAGCGGGGACAGGGGATCAATGGTCGTGTGCGCCCGATGCGCCGATGCCCGTCTCCGAGCGGATGCGCTGCGCCGGATAGCCCGCCTTGTCGATCGCCGCCCGGCCGCTGCGATCGGTGATCGACACCAGCCAGATGGTCAGGAACGCCAGCGGCATCGAGAAGATAGTCGGCGAGCCATAGGGGAAGATCGGTGCGGCATGGCCCAGCACCGTCACCCAGATGGCAGGCGACAATATGGTCAGCACCAAAGCGGTCAGCAGCCCGACCAGGCCGCCTGCAACCACGCCCCGCGTCGTGCAGCCCGACCATAGCAGCGACAGGAACAACACCGGGAAGTTCGCGGACGCCGCCAGCGCAAAGGCCAGGCTGACCATGAAGGCGACATTCTGCTTCTCGAACAGGATGCCCAGCAGGATCGCGATGACCGCCAGCACCAGCACGGTGATCCGCGACACTTTCAACTCGGAGGCGGAGTCCGCCTGCCCCTTCTTGATGACGGTCGCATACAGGTCATGGCTGACTGCCGAGGCCCCCGACAGGGTCAGGCCCGCCACCACCGCAAGGATGGTCGCGAACGCCACCGCCGAGATGAAGCCGAGGAACAGGTTGCCGCCGACGGCCTGCGCCAGATGGATCGCCGCCATGTTGCTGCCACCCCTCAGCGCACCTTCGGCATCAAGAAAGCCCGGGTCGGTGGCGACCAGCACGATCGCGCCGAAACCGATGACGAAGGTCAGGATGTAGAAATAGCCGATCCACCCCGTCGCCCACAACACCGAGCTGCGCGCCGCCTTGGCGTTCGGCACGGTGAAGAAGCGCATCAGGATATGCGGCAGGCCCGCCGTGCCGAACATCAGCGCCGCCCCGATCGAGATGGCGGAAACGGGATCCTTGATGAACCCGCCCGGCCCCATGATCGCCCGGCCCTTCGTCACCGCCTCGTCCGGCCCCGCGCCCGCCAGAGCGGCGAGCGCCGTCTTCACCTCGATCGCGCGGGCGAACAGTGCCTCAGGGCTGAACCCGAACCGCGCCAGCACCGCGATCGCCATGAAACTGGCAGCACCCAGCAGCATCATCGCCTTGACGATCTGGACCCAGGTCGTCGCCGTCATGCCGCCGAACAGGACGTACATCGTCATCAGCACGCCGACGATGATGACCGCATAGCCATAGGGCAGACCGAACAGCAGGCGGATCAACTGCCCCGCCCCCACCATCTGCGCGATCAGATAGAACAGGACGACCAGCAGCGTCGAACAGGCAGCCACCATCCGCACCGGCGTCTGGGCGAAGCGGAAGGACGCGACATCGGCGAAGGTGAACCGCCCCAGATTGCGCAACCGCTCGGCCATCAGGAACAACAGGATCGGCCAGCCGACGAGAAAGCCGATCGAATAGATCAGCCCGTCATAGCCATCGGCATAGATCTGCGCCGAAATGCCCAGGAACGAGGCGGCGGACATGAAGTCGCCCGCAATCGCCAGGCCGTTCTGAAACCCGGTGATCCCGCCCCCGGCGGTGTAGAAATCGGATGCCGTCCGGGTCCGCCGCGCGGCCCAGCGGGTAATGGCCAGCGTCAGCGCGACAAAGGCCGCGAACATGCCGATAGCCGTCCAGTTCGTCGCCTGCTGGACGGCCGGGCCGATGGCATGAGCCTCAGCCGCCGAAACCGGCAGCAGCGTCAAGGCGGCGGCAAGCGGAATCCCGCCGCGCGTCATGCACCATACTCCGCCCGGAGTGCGTCGATGACCGGATCGAAATCGCGATTGGCCCGCCATACATACAGGCCGGTCAGCACGATCGCGAGCGCGATCACCCCCAGCCCGATCGGTATGCCCCAGCTCGTCGCCCCGCCGCTGACCGAACGGGCGAGCAGCGCCTTGTCGAAGGCGATGGTCAGGATGAACCCGAAATAGACGATCAGCATGATGACCGTCAGGACCGTCGTGAAACGCCCTCGCTTGCGAACCAACGCGATATAGCGCGGATCGCTGGCCAGACGGGCTGCGGCATCCTCCATGGCAATCTCCTAACCCCCGCACCGTAGATCGGTGTCGTGGCCGCCATGCTCCCTTGCCCGTGACGCGGCGTCAAGCGCGATTGGGGCGATAGGCGTTCAGGTCGATGCCGTGCCGCGCGACCTTGTCGTAAAAGGTCTTGCGCGGGATGCCGAGCACGGCGAGCGCCGCGCGGACGTCGCCCGCCACCTCCTCCAGCACGGCGCGGATCGTCGCGCCCTCGAACTGCTCGACCCGTTCGGGCAACGGCAGCGGATCGCCCGCCTCCCGCGCGTCCCCGAACAGGCCCAGCGCGACGCGATTGGCATAGTTGCGCACCTCACGCACATTGCCCGGCCAGTCATGCGACAGCAGCCGCGCCTGGATACTGCCGTCGATCATCGGCACCGGCCGCCCGAACCGCTCCGCCGCCTCGCGAAGGAAATGGGCAAAGAGCAACGGCACATCGGCCCGCCGCTCGCGCAAGGGCGGCACGCGCAGCCGCACCGCGTCGAGACGGTAGAGCAGGTCGGCGCGGAACCGCCCCTCCTCCACCGCCCGCGCCAGATCGGACTTGGCGGCCGCGACGATGCGCAGGTCGAGCAATTGCGGATCCTCCGCCCCGATCGCGCGGACCTCCCGCTCCTCGACCACGCGGAGCATCCGACCTTGCAGCGCAGGGGCCATGCTGTCGACCTCGTCGAGGAACAACGTGCCGCGATGCGCCGCCGCGATGCGTCCCGGCGTCCGGCCATGCGCCTGGCCGAACAACTCGTCCTCGGCAATCACCTCGGGCAAGGCCGCGCAGTCGACCGCGATGAAGGGCCGCGTCCGCCTGGCGCTCCAGCGGTGGAGCAGCAGCGCGACCAACTCCTTGCCCGTCCCCGTCTCTCCCTCGACCAGCACGTCGACATCGGCCTGGGCGACCTGTCGCACCGTATCGCGCAGCCGCATCATGACCGGCGTTTCCCCGATCAGCGGATAGGCGCCCTGCGCCTCCTCCGCCGCCCGTCGCAGCCGCCGGTTGTCGAGAACCAGCCGCCGCATCTCCAGCGCGCGTTCGGCGCTGGAGATCAGGTGATCGGCGGCGAAGGGCTTGGCGACGAAGTCATGCACACCCTGCTTCAGAGCGGCGACCGCCATGGGCACGTCGCCATGCCCGGTCATCAGGATCACCGGGATCTCGGCGTCGATCGCGGCCACCCGCTTGGACAATTCGATCCCGTCCAGGCCGGGCATCCGTATGTCGGACACCACCATGCCCGGAAAATCGGCGCTGATCACCGCCAGCGCCGCCAGCGGATCGCCATGCGCCTCGACATCGATACCGGCCAGTTCGAACGACTGGGCCAATGCCTGGCGCAGCACCGTGTCGTCATCGACCAGCAGAACCCGCAACGTCTCGCTCATGCCCGGCGCATCCTCAAACGAAAGCCTGCGCCGCCCAGGCTTGAAGGGATAGTTTCCAGCACGCCGCCAAACTCCGTCATGATATCCCGCGCAATCCCCAGACCCAGGCCCAGCCCATCGGGCTTGCCGGTCACGAAGGGGGTGAAAATCTCGGTCGCAATGGCCGGGTCCAGACCGGGGCCGTTATCCTCCACGGTCAGTTCGACGCTATCGGGATGCTCGATAACCGTCAGTCGCACACGCGGCGATGGCGTCTCCGCCACGGCATCCAGGGCGTTCTGCAGAAGATTGACCAGCACCTGCTCCAGCCGAACCCGCCCGGCCACGACCCGGGGCAGCGCCTCGCCTCTCGGTCGTTCCAGCGCGACCCCGGCCGTGCGGAACCGATCGCCGATCAGCAGCATGGTGCCATCCAGCACCGCCTCCAGCGATACCGGTCCCAGGCCATGCGTCCCGCGCCGGACGAAGCGCCGCATCTCCTGGACGATCGATCCGATCCGCTCGGTCAGCTCGACGATGGTGGCCAGGTTGCCCGCCGCCTTGTCCGGCTTGTCGCGCGACAGGAAGGTGCGGGCATTGTCGGCCAGCGTGCGGATCGCCGCCACCGGCTGGTTGATCTCATGCGCCACGCCCGCCGTGATCGAGCCGAGCGAACCCAATCGGTTGGCCTGCGCCAGCTCCTCGCGCGCGGCACGGAAACGCTGGTCGGCGCGAATACGCTCGGAAATCTCGACGGTCAGCTGATCGTTGGTCGCGCGCAATTCGGCAGTCCGCCGGGCGACCTCCTCCTCCAACGCCTCACGCGCCATCGCCGCGCGTTCGGCGCGTGTCCGTCGCCAGATCGTCAACAGGGTCAGGCCGATCAGCCCGACCGCGATCAGTGCCGTGACCGATCGGACCCAGCCGTCAGCTTCCTTCAGCGCAGGCTTGGAGGGAAGGATATGCACCAGCTGCCACCGGGGGAGCGGTGCAGGCGTGACGCCGACAACATAGCGCGCGCCCTCGCGGTCGGTCGCATCGATGCCCACGATCCTGTAGGGGCCGGGGCGAAGGGCCATCGTACCGAATTGCTGGCTTTCGCGGATCGCTTTCTGGGCAGAAGGGATCAGCGTGCGGGTCAGCGTGAATTCCGCGGCAGGATCGGTCGTGACCACGACCACGCCATGATCGTCGAGCAACAGGGTCTGCCCCGCATCGCTCGCCCAGGCCTGCACCATATGGGCGAATTCGACCTTTACGACGACCACGCCGTCCGGGGCCGCCGCAGGTCCGATCCGTCGGGCGAGAAAGAGGCCAGGCCGGTGGCTCGTATTGCCCAGGGCGAAATATTCGGACGTGCCGGTTCGCATCGCTTGCCGGAAATAGGGACGAAACCCGTAATCGCGCCCGACAAAGCTGTCCCCAAGGCCCGCATTGGAGGCCGCGACCGTCCGCCCTCGCCTGTCGATCGCGTAGATGACCGGCGCACCCGTGCGCTCGGCCAATCCACGCAGCTTCTCGTTCAGTCGCGCGGCAGCCTCGACCGACCCGTTGCGCAGGGCGTCGCCGACATCGGGATATTCAACCAACACGATGGGCAGCAGCCGAAAGCGCTGCAACTCGCTGTTCAGCAGCCTTTCTTCCTGTCGGGCGATGCGAACGGCTTCGCCACGAAGGTCGGAGATCGCCTGCCTGTGGGCATAGAGACGCAGCAAGGAACCGGCGACGATCGTCAGCAGCACGACCGCGATCAGCGGCAGCGCATGGCGCCGAACCTGGGCGCGGCCGAGATGGGGCGGCGGTGACATATGTGCGAAATATCGCAACCTGCTTCCAAATACCATGCGGATTTTCGCGCGACACAGGTCCAACCCGAATAATTTTTCGTTATTTTACAATGTGATGAAGGCCATTTTGAGAAAATTGAAATCCCCGGCGGCATTCCGCACACTGACGACAATTCGGAAGCGCGGCCTACCGCGTCCGGCCCACTTTTTTGTAGAGGATGCTGAAAAGTCATGATCGCCCAAGATTATGCCGTGGCAGAGGCGCCCCGCCGGGCGCGTATCTGGTCCCATCTATATGTACAGGTTCTGTTCGCGATCGCGCTGGGCGCGATCATCGGTCATTTCTGGCCCAGCTTCGGCGAATCGCTGAAGCCGATCGGCGATGCCTTCATCAAGCTGGTGAAGATGATCATCGCCCCCGTCATCTTCCTGACGGTCGTCACCGGTATCGCTGGTATGCGCGAACTGGGCTCGGTCGGCCGCGTCGCCGGTAAAGCGTTCTTCTACTTCATCACTGTCTCGACCTTCGCGCTGATCGTCGGCCTCATCGTCGCCAATGTCGTCCAGCCCGGCGCGGGCATGAACATCGATCCCAGCACGCTGAAGGTCGGGTCGATCGCCGAATATACCGCCAAGGCGCATGACACGACCGTCACCGGCTTCCTGCTGGGCATCATCCCCGATACGCTGATCAGCGCGTTCACGCAGGGCAACATCCTGCAGGTGCTGATGGTCGCCATCCTGTTCGGCATCTCGATGGCACTGGTCGGCGAGCCTGCCCGCCCGCTGCTGAACAGCCTGGAGCGGATCAGCGTCGTCGTCTTCCGCATGGTCGGCATCCTGATGCGCGCCGCCCCGATCGGTGCCTTCGGCGCCATCGCCTTCACCATCGGCAAGTACGGCGTCGGCAGCCTGGTCAATCTCGGCGCGCTGGTCGCGACCTTCTACCTCACCTCGATCCTGTTCGTGGTCGTCGTGCTGGGCACCATCGCCCGCGCCAACGGCTTCTCGGTCCTGAAGCTGATCCGTTACCTGAAGGCCGAACTGCTGCTGGTCCTCGGCACCTCGTCGTCCGAGGCCGCCCTGCCGAACCTTCTCGTGAAGATGGAAAAGGCCGGTTGCGAGAAGTCGGTCGTCGGCCTGGTCGTCCCGACCGGCTATTCCTTCAACCTGGACGGCACCAACATCTACATGACGCTGGCCGCGCTGTTCATCGCTCAGGCCTGCGGTGTCGACCTGTCGCTCGGCCAGCAGCTGGCGCTGCTCCTCGTCGCGATGCTGTCGTCCAAGGGTGCCGCGGGCGTCACCGGCGCGGGCTTCATCACCCTGGCCGCCACCTTGTCGATCGTGCCGGACGTGCCGGTCGCGGGCATGGCGCTGATCCTGGGCGTCGACCGCTTCATGTCGGAATGCCGCAGCCTGACCAACTTCATCGGCAACGCGGTCGCCACCGTCGTGGTCGCCCGTTGGGAAGGTGCTCTCGACAAGGACGCCCTCGACGCCGCGCTGAGCGGCAAGCCGATGCTCTCCACCGCTGCCCCGGTCCAGCCCGCCATCGCCTGATACCAAACCCGGCCCGGCCGACGGCATCGGCCGGGTCATTTGTTTACCAGGATGTTATAGGCAGTCGCCGCGACGACATATTGGTCCGATTAAGGGGGGACATTTTCATGAAAACTCTATGGCTTGCCGGCACCGCCTTGGTGACGGCGATGGGGGCGGCGATTTCCCCGGCGACGGCACAGACCGTCACCCCGAAGGCCGCGGCCGAACCCGCCAGCCCTGCCAGCACCGCCTATCCCACCAGCGCGGCGGGCGACGGCAATACCGTGGCGGGCTATAACCAGTCGCGCTGGGCCGAGGACTGGCGCAAATATTGCGATCCGTCCAAACGCGACGACGTCATCGACGCCCTGAAATGCGTGAAGCTGACCGAGGACGGAAAGTCCTATGTCACCTTCTCGGGCGAGCTTCGCACCCGCGTCAACATCACCACCAATCCCAACCTCCGCGAAGTGCAGCAGCAGCGTCAGGATATCGCCCGCATCGTCGGCGGCGCGGACGTCCATCTCGGCGATCACTTCCGCGTCTTCGGGGAACTGGGCCGCGCCGAACTCCAGGGGATCAACCTGGGCGCACCGGGCGGCAACCTGCGCAACCAGCTGGCCGTGCAACAGCTCTTTGCCGAGGTGAAGGGCAAGGCTCTGGGTCTCGACGTCGGTGTGCGTGCCGGTCGCCAGGAATTCTTCGACGGGCCGCAGCTGCTGACGGTCGGTCGTGACAACAACACGTTGTTCTTCGTACTCGACGGCGTCCGCGCCTATGCACGCGGAAAGGATGCCCGCATCGACGTGTTCGACCTGAACTATGTAACCTATGGCTTCAAGGGCATCGGCGACGACAGGACCAACCCGGACGTGCGGTTCTCGGGCGCGACCTTCGGCTTCCGCCTGTCGCCCAAGCTGTTCGGCGGGTCCAAGCTGTACGTCGATCCCTTCATCTGGCGGTTGCGAAACCGTCGTGCCGTCTGGGGACCGACGACCGGGTTGGAGGAACGCTATTTCCTGGGCCTTCATGCCTATGGCGATGCCGGGCCGATCAATATCGACTGGACGGTCAACAACCAGCGCGGCACCTTCAACAACCGCCCGATCGAGGCATGGCAGGCGTTCGTTGCCCAGACCTATCGCCTGGGCAATAAGCCCGACGCGCCGCGCGTCGGCGTGCATTTCGACTATGGCTCGGGCGGCGGCGCCTATCAGCGGACGGGCGAGTTGAACACGACCAACGGCCTGTTCGGCAACAACATCTATTATAGCTACGGGTTGTTCCTGACGCCGACCAATCTGCTGTACACGGCACCCAACTTCACCTTCTCGCCGTTCAAGGGCGTGCGTCTGGCGACGGAATATGGCTTTGCCTGGCGGCCCAACGAGTTCGACGCCGTGTACCGCGCCAGCGGCGCGCCTTGGGCGGGCACGCAGAATGTGCGCGGCAAGAAGGTGGCCGAGGTCGCCCGCCTGCAGGCGACATGGACCATCACGCCACGCCTTTCGTTCGTTGGCCGTTACGAACACTTCAAGGCGGACACGGTGCTGCAACGCGCCAATCTGAAAAGCTCGGACTTCTGGGCAGGATGGTTGAGCTTCCGCTTCTAACAAGCCGGCAGAAAACGAAAATTAGGAAAAAGGGGAAATACGACATGACCAGTATCACCGCCGATCCCGGGCGCGAGCGGCTGAAAGCCATCATCGGTGGCTCGACCGGCAATCTCGTCGAATGGTTCGACTGGTATGTCTACTCCGCCTTTACCCTGTACTTCGCGCCGCATTTCTTCCCGTCGGCTGATCGCACGGCCCAGTTGCTGAGCGCGGCGGCCGTGTTCGCGGTCGGCTTCATCATGCGGCCGATCGGGGCATGGGTCATGGGCATCTATGCCGATAGCCGCGGACGCAAGGCGGGGCTCAGCCTGTCGGTCACGCTGATGTGTGCGGGCTCGCTGATCATCGCGGTGACGCCGGGCTATCAGACGATCGGCCTGGCCGCCCCGGCACTGCTGGTGCTGGCGCGCCTGATGCAGGGTCTGTCGGTCGGTGGCGAATATGGCGCCAGCGCGACCTATCTGTCGGAGATGGCGGGCAAGGACCGGCGCGGTTTCTTTTCGTCCTTCCAATATGTCACGCTGATCTCCGGCCAGTTGCTCGCCATCTGCGTCCTGCTGATCCTGCAATCGACCATGAGCGAGGCGGCGCTGGACGAATGGGGCTGGCGCATTCCGTTCGCGCTGGGGGCGGTGCTGGCGGTCGTGGTCTTCTACATCCGCCGCGGTCTGGCTGAAACCACGAGCTTCAAGAATGCCAAAAAGGAAGGCGCGCCCAAGTCGGGGCTGGTCCAGCTGTTCACCAAGCACCCGAAGGAAACCATGACGGTCATGCTGCTGACCGCCGGCGGGACGCTCGCCTTCTATGCCTATTCGATCTACATGCAGAAGTTCCTGGTCAACACCAGCGGCTTCAGCCGCGAGGTCGCCAGCCAGATCAACGCCGTGACCCTGTTCGTCTTCATGCTGCTGCAGCCGCTGGCGGGCGGGCTGTCGGACCGGGTCGGCCGCAAGCCGCTGATGGTCGCGTTCGGCATTGCAGGCGTGTTGCTGACCTATCCGATCTTTTCGACGCTGGAGACGACGCGCGATCCGATCGTCGCGGGGGCGCTGGTCATGGGCGCGCTGATCATCGTCACCGGCTATACCTCGATCAACGCGGTGGTGAAGGCCGAGCTTTTCCCGGCGCACATCCGTGCGCTGGGCGTCGCCCTGCCCTATGCGCTGGCCAACACCATCTTCGGTGGTACGGCGGAGTCAGTCGCCCTGCTGTTCAAGAAGGCGGGCTTCGAGCAGGGCTTCTACTGGTATGTCACCGCGATGATCGGCGTCTCGCTGATTGTCTATCTGCGGATGCGCGACACCCGCAAGAACAGCCAGATCGTCGAGGATTGATCCCTACCCGCCCCGTTTGGCGAGGACACGCGATACGATCGGGCCGAGGCTATCCGCCTTGGCCCGATCCATATGTGAGACAGGCGTGATAAGCGCCTGATCGAGCACGGTGTCGATCGGCGACGCGGTCCGCTCCTCGGGCAGCATGGCAGCCAGTTCTGCGACCAAAGCCCGCGCGGTCGCCGCATTCCGGCCCAGTTGCGCGAGGATCGCATCGACTTCGACATGTGCCTCGTCCTCACGCCAGCAGTCATAGTCGGTGACCATGCCGATCAGCGCGTAAGGCAGTTCCGCCTCGCGGGCCAACTTCGCTTCGGGCATCGCGATCATGCCGATCACGTCGGCGCCCCATTGCCGATAGAGATGGCTCTCGGCACGGGTCGAGAATTGCGGCCCCTCCATCGCGAGATAGGTGCCGCCATGGACCATGCTGGCCCCCGCCCGCTCTCCCGCCTGCGCCGCCAGGGTCGACAGACGCGGGCAGACGGGATCGGCCATCGAGACATGGGCGACCAAGCCTTCGCCGAAGAAGCTGGTGTCACGGTGGACGGTCCGGTCGATGAACTGATCGACCGCGACGAAATGACCGGGCGGCAGTTCCTCGCGCAGCGACCCGATGGCTGAGATCGCCAGTATGTCGGTGCAGCCTGCCAGCTTCAGCGCATGGATATTGGCACGTGCATTGACCTCGGTCGGCGACAGGCGATGCCCCCGACCGTGGCGCGGCAGGAAGACGAAACGGACATTCCCGATGCGGCCGCGCACCAGCGTATCGGACGGTGCACCCCATGGCGTGTCGAGCAGCAGCATCTCGACATCCGCCAGCGCATCGATCGCATAAAGGCCGGAGCCGCCGATGATCCCGATCGTCCAGCCCGTCATATCACGCTCCTGTTGCATCGCCTCGCCGGTTAGGCGCTCCTTTACACAAAGCAAAGGGGCGCACGGGGGGAGGATCCCGTACGCCCCTCGCTCAACCGCGTCGGCCGGGGGTTCGGGGATTTAGCCGGACGCGGGAACCGTGGACGCCGCCCCTGTCTCGCGCAGGCCACCGCCCAGCGCAACATAGAGGGTGACGTCGTTCTGAAGGGCGGCGCTGCGCAACGTCAGCAACTGCTGCTCGGCGGAGAACAGGTTGCGCTCGGCATCCAGCACTTCGAGATAGATGGCGATGCCGTTGGTATAGCGAAGCCGCGCCGTGCGGGCGAGCCGCCGCTGCGCATCGACCGCGCGGGTCTGCGCCTCGATCTGTTCGGCATAGCGACGCCGGGCGACCAGCGCGTCGGCGACCTCGCGGAAGGCGCCCTGCACCGCGCGCTGATAGGCGGCGGTCAGCTCGTCGGCCTGCGCCCGGCTGAGCTTCAGCTGCGCGTTACGACGCCCCCAGTCGAAGATGGGGAGCAAGGCTGCCCCCTGCACCTGATACTGCCGCGAATTGCCGTCGATCAGGCTGCTGAGCGCAGGCGAGACGAAGCCCGCCAGCCCGGTGAGCGAAATGCTGGGCAGGAACGCCGCGCGCGCTGCGCCGATATTGGCGTTGGCGGCGCGCAGTTGCTGTTCGGCCTGAAGCACGTCGGGCCGGTTGACCAGAAGGGCCGACGGCAGACCGGGCTCGATCGCCGCGAACTGGTTCTGATCGCCCAGGCGCCGCCCCGCCGGAAGCGGCGTGGCGATCGGACCGCCGACCAGCACCGTCAGCAGGTTCTGCGACTGGGCCACCGTACGGCGCAGCTCGGCAAGCTGCGTTTCCGCCTGGGTCAGCAGCGCCGCCGCCTGATCGTAATCGACGCTGGACGTCACACCCGCATCCATTCGCCGCTTGGCGATGCTCAGCCCATCGCGGCGGCTGGTGACGGTCTGCTCGGCGAGCGCGATCTGCTCTTCGGCAGCGCGAATCTGGAGATAGGTCGCGGCGACCTGTCCGACCAGCGACAGGCGGAAGGCGCGTTCGGCCTCGACCGTCGCCAGATATTGCCGTCGCTGCGCCTCGGCGAGGTTGCGGACCCGACCCCAGAAATCAAGCTCGAAGCTCGACACCCGCGCGCCCAGCGAGAACTGGTTATAGGTGATCGAGGTCGGGTTGTCCGCATTGCCCGCTCCGGGAATGGCGTTGCCGAAGCCAAGTGAGTTAAGCGGCACCCGCGTCCGGGATGCCCCAGCCGTGGCATCCAGCGCCGGCAGACGCTGCGCATCCTGGATACGATATTGTGCCCGCGCCTGCGCCACCCGCGCCACCGCTTGGGCGAGGTCGCGATTGTTGGCGAGCGCGGCGGCGATATAGGCCTTGAGCTGCTCGTCGGCGAAGAATTCGCGCCAGCCGATCTCCGCCGCCGTCCGGGTGCCGCTGGCCGCCTCGGGATAGGTGGCGGACACGGGTGCGATCGGCTGGCGATATTGCGGCGCCAGGTTGCAGCCTGCCAGCGCGCTGGTCAGCGCCAGCGCGGCGGCCGCACGGGAAATCCCCTTACGCATGGGCCTGGCCCTCCTCTTCGCCGGTTCGCTCGTCACGCTCGCGCGCTTCTTCCTCGGCATCCGCCGCCTCATGGTCATGTTCGCGCGCCAGCCATTTCTTGGCCGCAATGTAGAAGACCGGCGTGAAGAAGATGCCGAACGCGGTTGCCGCGATCATGCCGCCCATCACGCCGGTGCCGACCGCACGACGGCTGGCCGCACCCGCCCCCGTCGCGATGAACAGTGGCACCATGCCCAGGATGAAGGCCAGGCTGGTCATCAGGATGGGGCGCAGACGCTGGCGAGCCGCCTCCAGCGTCGCCTCGAACGGCGAACGACCGCCCTCCTCGTCCTCGATCGCGAATTCGACGATCAGGATCGCATTCTTCGCCGCCAGGCCGATGATCGTGATGAGACCGACGTTGAAATACACGTCCGCCGAGAAGCCCCGGAAGATGGTCATCAACACCGCGCCCAGCACACCGAACGGCACCACCAGCAACACCGCCAGCGGGATCGCCCAGCTTTCATACAGCGCGGCCAGCAGCAGGAAGACGACGATCAGCGACAGGCCCAGCAACAGGCCGATCTGGCCACCCGCCTGCTGTTCTTCATAGGCGGTGCCGGTCCACTCGAAGCTCATGCCCGCGGGCATCACTTCGCGTGCGATCTTCTCCATTTCCTTCAACGCGGTGCCGGTCGACTGGCCGGGCGCGGCCATGCCCGAGACGGTCAGCGACGGATAGCCGTTATACCGCTCCAGCTGCTGCGGCCCGTTCTGCCAACGAACCTTCGTAAAGGCCGAGAACGGCACCATATTGCCCTGGCTGTTGCGGACACGCAGCGCCAGTACGTCGTCGGGGGACATGCGCTGAGGTGCATCGGCCTGAAGATAGACGCGCAACACATTGCCTTCGCGAACGAAGTCGTTCGCATAGGCCGAGCCGAAGGCGATCGACAGCGTCTGGTTCACGTCCGCGATCTGAAGCCCCAGCGCGCGCGCCTGGATCCGATCGATGTCGACATAGAGCTGCGGCGCCGGTCCCAGACCTTCGGGGCGAACGCCCATCAGCGTCTTGTTCTGCGATGCCTTGGCCAGGATCGCGCCCTGGGCCTGCTGCAACGCCGCTGCGCCCAGGCCCGAACGATCCTCGATCTTCATCGAGAAGCCGGTCGCATTGCCCAGCGCCTGGATCGGCGGCGGGTCGAGCGCGAAGATGGTCGCCTCCGGGATCGACTGGACGAAGCCCATCGTCTTGCCGACCAGCGTGGTCGAGTTGTTCTCGGTCCCCTTGCGGTCGTGCCAGGGTTTCAGGTTGACGAACGAGATACCCGCCGCCTGGCCCTGACCGAAGAAGTTGAAGCCGGCGACCGACACGATGTCGGACACCTGCGGCTGGGCGTGGAGGAACTTCTCGACCTTGGTGATCGCCTCGCCCGTCCGCTCCAGCGTCGCGCCGGGGGCGGCATCATACGATACGAAGATATAGCCCTGGTCCTCGGTCGGCAGGAAGCCGCCGGGGATACGCGTGAACATCAGGCCGGTGACGACGACGACAACGGCGAACACCGCCAGCCAGCGAACCGGCCGCGACATCATCCGCTTCACGCCGCCCGTATATTTCTCCGTCCCCCGGCCGAACTTGTCGTTGAACCAGTTGAAGAAACGCTGCGGCAGGCCGCGAACGCCCGGCTTGGGCTCGGGCCGATCCTCCGGATGCGCGTCCTCCTGCTTCAGCAACGTCGCGCACAGCGCAGGCGTCAGCGTCAGCGCGAGCACGGCCGAGAAGAAGATCGACACCGCCAGCGTCACCGAGAACTGGCGATAGATTCCGCCGGTCGAGCCTGGGAAGAATGCCATGGGAATAAACACCGCGACCAGCACCAGCGTGATGCCGATGATCGCGCCGGTGATCTGCCCCATCGCCTTCACGGTCGCGCGGCGGGGGCTCAGCCCCTCCTCCGACATGATACGCTCGACATTCTCGACGACCACGATCGCGTCGTCGACGAGGATGCCGATCGCCACCACCATGCCAAACAGCGACAGTGTGTTGATGGAAAAGCCGAAGGCCAGCAGGCCGATACACGCGCCGCCCAGTGCGATCGGCACGACGATCGCCGGGATCAGCGTAGCGCGCCAGTTCTGGAGGAACAGGAACATCACCAGGAAGACGAGGATCATCGCTTCGACCAGCGTATGGATCACGCTGTCGACCGAAGCGGTGATGAACGGCGTCGTGGTGAAGGGAACGCTCCACGTCACATCGGCGGGGAAGCTTGTCTGAAGCTGCTTCATCTTGGCGGTGACCGCGTCCGCCGTCGCCAGCGCATTCGCGCCACTGGCCAGCTGAACGGCCAGACCCACGGTTTCCTTGCCGTTCAGGGTCAGGCGGAACCCGTAATTGTCCTTGCCCAACTCGACACGCGCCACGTCACCCAGCCGCACGGCCGAGCCGTCCGGGTTGGCCCGGATGATGATCTGGCGGAATTGCTCGGGCGTGGCAAAGCGGTTCTGGGTGATGATCTGCGCGGTGAACTCTGCAGTCCGGTTCAGCGGCTGGGCGCCGATCGAACCGCCCGCCGTTTGGCTGTTCTGCTCCTGCACGGCAGCCAGCGCTTCGGACGCCGAGAGGCTATACCCGGCCAGCTTCTGCGGATCGAGCCAGATACGCATCGCATAGGGCGAGCCGAACAGCTGCACGTCGCCCACACCATCGATACGGCGAAGCTCGTTGCGGATGTTGTTCTCGGCAAAGTTGCCCATCGCGACCGGGCTGGTCTTGCCCGACTTGGAGCTGAGCGTGATGACCTCGAGGAAGCCCGCCGAGCCCTCGGTCACCTGAATGCCGAGCGCGCGGACCTCCTGTGGCAGGCGCGGTTCGGCGCGGCTGAGGCGGTCCTGGATCTGGGTGCGCGCCACATCCAGGTCGGTGCCCGGCTTGAACGTGACGGTGATCTGCGCGGTGCCGTTGGAACGGCTGGTCGACGCCATATAGAGGAAATTGTCGACGCCGTTCAGTTCCTTCTCGATGACCGCGGTCACCGAACGGTCCATCACCTCGGCATCGGCACCATTATAGGTGACGGCGAGGTTCAGTGCGGGCGGCGCGACTGACGGATAGCTTTCGATCGGCAGCAGCCGCAGCGAAATCACACCGAACAGGGCGATGAAGAGCGCGATCACCCAGGCGAAGACCGGGTGATAGACGAAGAAACGGTTCATGATGCTCTACTCCGGCGATCAGCGGGCAGCGGCGTCAGGGCCGGGCTGTCCGCCCGTCTGGCCCTGTGCCTGTGCGCCACCGGCTTGCCCCGGTTGCCCGATGCGAACCTTCTGGCCCGGCTGGACCTTCTGCCAGCCCTCGGTGATGACCTTCTCGCCCGGTTTCAGACCGGACAGGATCACCCAGTTGCTGCCGACTTGACCGCCCAGCGTGACCGGGCGCGGCTGGGCCGTGCCCGCCCCGTCGACCACCATGACGGAGGCCGCCTGATTGCTCAGCTGGACGGCGCGCTGCGGCACCGAGATGCCGTTGCGGATCGTGCCCGCATTGACATGAGCGCGGACGAACTGGCCGGGCAGCAGGGCACGGGTCGGATTGGGGAAGCGTGCGCGCAACTGCTGGCTGCCGGTCGTCGGGTCCACCGTCTGCCCGGCAAAGTCGAGCTGGCCGGTCGGACCATATTCGGATCCGTCCTCCAGCGTCAGGCGCACGGTGATATGCGACAGGTCGGGCAGCGCCAGACCACCCGAGCGGGCCTGCTGGATCAATTCGCTCAACGCCGCGCTCGACTGGGTGAAGACGGCATAGATCGGCGACATCTGGTCGACCTGGGTCAGCGGCGTCGCCTGGGTTGCGCTGACCAGCGCGCCCTCGGTCACCTGCGCGCGACCGACGCGGCCGGCGATCGGCGCGCGGACGATGGTGTAGCTCAGCTGCAACTGCGCACGCGACAGGGCGGCGCGGGCATCCGCGACGCTGGCGTCGGCCTGGCGCAGGGTGGACTGGGCCGCGTCGAATTCCTGCGCGCTGACCGCGCGTTCGGACACCAGGGGCTGGTAACGGCGGACGATCGACGCGGCATTCACCCGCGCGGCCTCGGCCCGAGCCAGTGCGGCCTGAGCCTGTTGCACCTGTGCACGATAGTCGCGCTGGTCGATGCGGAACAGCGGCTGACCCTCGGCGACGTCGGTGCCTTCGCGATACAGCCGCGCCTCGACGATACCGTCGGTCCGCGCGCGAACCTCGGCAGTGCGGATCGCCTCGATCCGGCCGGGCAGTTCGATGACGTTGGGAACGGCAGCGGACTGAACGGTGATCGCGGTGACGAGGGGCGGTGGCGGAGCAGCCTGCTGCTGCTGCGACGCCCCCTGCCCGCACGCCGCCAACGCCAATGCCATCGCAAGCGACGGCCCCAGGACGGTAAATTTGGACACCCCGTGAAACTCCCTGAAGCACCTGACGTTTAAGTCATTCGGTTCCCCTGTACCTCGCACCTGCAAAAAAGCAACGGGCAGGTGCAATTAAATTTGACCAATGCCTTTTAAGGACGCAAGAGGGGAACATGACAGTCACCAAACGGACCGCTGGACGACCCACGCGCGAGCAGGCGCAGCACATTGACGACATCATTCTGTCCGGCGCGCGCGAGGCGTTCTGCAGCCGCGGGATCGAAGGCACCTCGATGGAGGAAATCGCGTTATCCGTGGGGGTTAGCAAGCATACCATCTATCGCCGATACGCGGGAAAGATGGCGTTGCTCGACGCGGTGGTGACGCGCGACCTGGACCGGTTGAACCAGACCATGCTGGACGGCAGCAGCGGCGCCAATCCTCTGGAGCGATTGAAGAATTCTGCGCGCCGTTTCTTCTTTTTCTGCGTCGAGCCGGATTCGGTCCGGTTCATGGCCTTTCTGACATCGGAGGCGATTTTCTCCGAGGAGCTGCGTCAGCGATTCGCGACCTGGGACCGCGTGCTTGCCGATCCGATCATCGCCTGTATCCAGGCGTCGCAGGATGCCGGGCTGTTGCGGCGTGACGATAGCGCCATGGCGCTGTTCAGCCTCCTGGCCGACATCCTGGACGGACCCGGCCGCCGGATGCAGTTCGACCTTCCCGACCGCTTCAACGGCATGACGCCGGACGCCTTTTTCGAGCATCGCTGGTCGGTGTTCCTGAAGGTCGCGACGGCGGGTTGAGCGATCGGGTACGATCTTCATCGGGAACGCGAGGATATGGCGGGCGTTGGCGGGCCATGTCCGACGACCTGCTGATCTTCCGCCCCGATGATCTCGATCTGTCCCGCTCCCCGCTTCGCCGCGGCATATCCGAGCCGACCTATGTGCTGGGGGCGTTCAATCCGGGCATGACCCGGCTGGCCAACGGCAACATCCTGCTGATGGTTCGCGTGGCCGAGGCGCTGAGCCAGCCGGTCGACGGCGATCATGTCCGCGCGATCCGCTGGACGGACAAAGGCTATGTTCTCGACCGCTACCCGCTCTCGGCGGTCGACATGACCGATCCGCGCCAGTTCGCCATTCGCGGCAGCGCACACCGTATCCTTGCGCTCACCTCCCTGTCCTGGCTGCTGCCGGTCGAACTGTCGGGCGACGGCTCGACAATTGTCGCGGTCCATTATGATAAGGCGATCGAACCTGCCGCGACCTGGCAGGATTACGGGGTCGAGGATGCCCGGATCAGCCGGGTCGGCGACCGGTGGTACATGACGACCTGCTCAGTGTCTGCCGAGCGGCATTCGACCACGCTTCATATCTCTGACAACGGCCTGGATTACCGGCTGGCGGGGATCATCCTCGATCATCAGAACAAGGATATGCTGTTCTTCGAGGGACTGGTCGACGGCCGGTTCATGGCGCTGACCCGACCGCTGGGCGAAGTGTATTTCGCCTATCCCGGGGACAGCCCCTTTGTCGGGGGACCGTCGATCAATTTTGCGACGTCGCCAGACGCGCTGCACTGGAAACCGCTGGAGGCCCCCGGCATCCGGGCACGCAAGGGTTCGGTATCGGCGATGAAGGTCGGCGGAGGCACTCCGCCGATCCTGACCGAACAGGGTTGGCTGACCCTTTATCACGGTGTCGAGCGGCGCGAGTCGGTCGGCATCTATCGCAGCTTCTGGGCGCTGTTCGACAAAACCGACCCGACGCACATCCTGCACCTTGCCGACGATCAACCGATCCTGGAGGCCGCGCCCGAGCTTACGGCCTCCATCGCCCATCAAATGTACCTGCCGACGCCGGTGGTCTTTTCGACCGGCATGATCGACATGGGCGACCATTATCTGGTGGCAAGCGGTGAAGCCGACTTGGCCTGCCGCATGACCCGGCTGCCCAAGGGGCTGTTCGCATGAGCGCGCGCCCCTGGTGGCAGTCGGCGGCCCTCTATCAGATTTACCCCTGGTCGTTTCAGGACAGCGATGACGACGGCGTCGGCGACCTGCGCGGCATCGAGCGCCGCCTTGACTATCTGGTCGAGCTGGGCGTGGATGCGATCTGGCTTTCACCAATCTTTCCGTCACCTATGGCCGACTTCGGCTATGATGTGAAAGATTACTGCGATGTCGATCGTCGGTTCGGGACGCTGGCGGATTTCGACTCGCTGCTGGCCTCGGCGCATGCGCGTGGGCTGAAGCTGCTGCTCGACTTCGTACCCAATCACAGCTCGGACCAGCATCCCTGGTTCGTCGAGAGCCGGTCCAGCCGCGACAATCCCAAGCGCGACTGGTATATTTGGCGCGATGCAGCCCCGGACGGCGGCCCGCCCAACAACTGGATCAGCGATTTCGGCGGTCCCGCTTGGACCTGGGACGAGGCGACCGGCCAATATTATTATCACGCCTTTCTGAAGGAACAGCCCGACCTCAACTGGCGCAATCCGGATGTGCGCGCCGCGATGCTCGACGTGTTGCGTTTCTGGTTCGCGCGCGGCGTCGATGGGTTTCGGATCGATGTGCTCTGGCACATCGTCAAACATGCGGGCTTCCCCGACAATCCGCTCAACCCGGACTGGGACCCGGCGACCGGTGAGATGAACCGGGTGTTCCAGCTCCATTCGACCGACCAGCCCGAGGTCCATGACATCGCCGCCGACATGCGTGCCATCGCCGATATGTTCGGCCGCGGGGACAATGAGCGCGTGCTGATCGGCGAAATCTATCTGCCGGTCGAGAGGCTGATGCGCTATTACGGTCAGCGCGGGGAGGGCGTTCACCTGCCCTTCAACTTCCAGTTGATCGATGCCGCTTGGGATGCGCGCCATCTGGCGCGGATGATCGCGGACTATGAGGCCGCCCTGCCCCCAGGCGGATGGCCGAACTGGGTACTGGGCAATCACGACCGCCCGCGCAGCGCGACCAAGCGTGGTCCGGCACAGGCGCGGGTAGCGGCGATGCTGCTGCTGACGCTGCGGGGTACGCCGACGCTTTATTATGGCGATGAGCTGGGTATGGAAAATGGCGTCATTCCGCCCGACCGCGTTCGCGATCCGCGCGAGTTACGCGAGCCTGGGCTGGGCCTGGGGCGTGATCCTGTGCGCACGCCAATGGTTTGGGACGCCAGCGACCAGGGCGGCTTTACGACGGGTGAACCTTGGCTGCCGCTCGGCGAAGGCTGGCGACAGCGCAATGTTGCTAACGAACTGGCCGAACCCGACTCCATGCTGACGCTCCACCGGGCCTTGCTGGCGCTTCGGCGGAGCAGTCCGGCGCTCGCCACCGGAGCGATCCGGCTGATCGAGGCGGAGGGTTCCGTGCTCGCCTATAAGCGCGAACAGGATGGTGAACGCTTCGTCATCGCGCTCAACCTGAGTGCGGAATCGGCGCCGATCCGCCTGACTGGCCGCCCCATACTGTCCACGCTGGGTGATCTGCCGAGCGATAACCCCGTCCTGCTTCGCCCCGATGAGGGCCTGATCCTGAAAGTCGACACGCCTGCATGAAGATCGCGATGATTGCCCCTATCGCATGGCGTACCCCGCCGCGCGCCTATGGCCCCTGGGAATTGGTGACGAGCCTGCTGACCGAGGCGCTGGTCGCGCGGGGCGTCGACGTCACCCTGTTCGCGACGCAGGACAGCATCACCACCGCCAAGCTGGCTGGCCCCGTCCCCGCCCCCTATTCGGAAGATCCATCGGTCGATGCCAAGGTCTGGGAAATGCGTCACCTGGCCAGCGTGTTCGAGCGGGCGGGCGAGTTCGACCTGATCCACAACCAAGCCGATTTTCCCGCCCACGCCTTTTCCGGGCTGGTTGATACGCCGATGGTGACGACCATCCACGGCTTCTCGTCGGAGCGTATCGTGCCGATGTACGCGCCCTATCAGGATCGGATACGCTACGTCGCGATTTCGGACGCCGACCGGCATCCCCGACTACGCTATGCCGACACCATCCATCACGGCATCCCGATCGAGGATTTCCCTTTCGATCCAGTGGGTAGCGATGACCTTCTGTTCTTCGGTCGCATCCACCCCGACAAGGGGGCCGCCGAAGCCATTGCCGTCGCGCAAGCCGTCGGCGACCGCCTGCTGATGGCAGGGATTGTGCAGGACCAGGGCTATTGGGAGCGCGAGGTGCAACCCCATGTCGATGACGACCGCATCGTCTATCGCGGACCCGTCGGCGGCGTGGAGCGGACTGCGGCGCTGGGACAGGCCAAGGCCTTGCTCCACCTCATCAACTTTGACGAGCCGTTCGGGCTTTCGGTTGTCGAGGCGATGGCCTGCGGCACGCCGGTCATCGCGATCCGGCGTGGATCGATGCCGGAACTGATCGAGGACGGGGTCAACGGCTTCCTGGTGGATAATGTCGAACAGGCCATCGAAGCGGTCCGCCGGATCGGCGAGATCGACCGGGCCACCTGCCGAAAAGTGGCGGCCGATCGCTTCTCGGTCGACCGCATGGCCGACCGCTATCTTCAGCTTTATCGAACGATCCTGGGCTGATCGCGCTGCGCCAGCGCGACGCTGTCGATCCGGTGGAGCATCGTCACGAACGCCTCCAGTTCGTCCGGCGTGAACCCGGCGAATAGCTGCGCCTCCAGTTCCAGCGCCTTTGGCGCAACATCGGCATAGAGTTCCCGCCCCGCCTCGGTCAGGACCAGCAGATGCGAGCGGCGGTCGCCGTCATGCGCGTTTCGGGCAAGGAGGCCACGCCCCACCATGGCGATGGCGGCGCGCGAAACCGTCACCTTGTCCATCCGGCTGCGCTCGCACACCGCCGACTGGGCGACTGCGCCCTCCTCCGCGACGATCGCGATCAGCCGCCACTCCGGGATCGTCAGCCCGAACAGCTGTTGATAGGCGCTGGCGATATGATCGCTGACCAGGTTGGACGTGATCGACAGGCGATAGGGAAGGAAGCCATCCAGCCGCAATTCGCGAGATCGTAACATTTGACACCAATTCCCTGTTCTGCGATCTAGTAACCGAAGATACTGGATCAGGAGTTGGACGTCATGGCAACCACCCCGAACAATCCGCTGGGCCTGGACGGCTTCGCATTCTGCGAATTCACGACGCCCGAGCCCGACACGCTGGCCCGTCAGTTCGACATGATGGGCTTCGTCCCCACCCATCGGCATCCCGAAAAGGCGATCACCCGTTACAAGCAGGGCCGCATCACCCTGCTGCTGAACGCCGAGGAGCAGGGCCAGGCGGCGGACTTCCGTGCCGAGCATGGCCCGTCGGCCAGCGGCATGGGCTTCTACGTCGCCGATCCGGTGGAGACGTTCGACCACGCGATCAAGGGCGGCGCCACCCCGGTCGACGCCGCGCGGGGATGCCTGACCCCGGATGCCCAGGCAATCGAGGGCATCGGCGGCAGCTATCTCTATCTCGTCAAGGCGGGCAGCGACCTGTTCGCCGACTGGAACGAGGTCGAAGGCTGGCAGCAGGCCGAGGCGGAGAACAATGTCGGGCTCGACCTGCTCGACCACCTGACCCACAATGTCCGCCGCGGCGAAATGCGCACATGGTCGGGCTTCTACTCGAAGCTCTTCGGCTTTGAGGAGCAGAAGTATTTCGACATCAAGGGTAAGGCGACCGGCCTGTTCAGCCAGGCGATGATCGCTCCCGACAAGGCGATCCGCATCCCGCTGAACGAGAGCCAGGACGAGAAGAGCCAGATCGAGGAATTCATCCGCGAATATAATGGCGAAGGCATTCAGCATCTCGCGCTGACCACCGATAATATTTACGACACCGTCGAGAAGCTGCGCGCGCGCGGCGTGCGGTTGCAGGACACGATCGAGACCTATTACGAACTGGTCGACAAGCGCGTGCCGAACCATGGCGAGGACCTGGAACGCCTTCGCAAGAACCGTATCCTGATCGACGGCAATGTCGGCGAAGAGGGTATCCTGCTCCAGATCTTCACCGAGAACATGGTCGGGCCGATCTTCTTCGAGATCATCCAGCGCAAGGGCAATGAAGGCTTCGGCAACGGCAATTTCCAGGCGTTGTTTGAGTCGATCGAGTTGGACCAAATCCGGCGCGGCGTCATTACCGTCGACGCCTGAGATTTTGCCGAACCAAGGGGCTTCCTCCCCTCCCCTTCAGGGGAGGGGCCGGGGGTGGGGCGCTTCCGAAAACCGCCGGCGCGTGGAGAGGCCCCACCCCAACCCCTCCCCTAAAGGGGAGGGGCTTGCTTGGAAGGAGAGGAAAAGAGATGACGACATCCTACATCCCCGGCTTCGGCAACCATGTCGCGACCGAGGCGGTCCCCGGCGCACTCCCCATCGGCCGCAACTCGCCCCAGCGCCCGGCTTACGGGCTGTATGCCGAGCAACTGTCCGGCACCGCCTTCACCGCGCCGCGTCACGAAAATCGTCGCTCCTGGCTCTATCGCCTTCGCCCGACCGCCGAGCATCCGCCCTACGAGCCCTATGACGGCGCGCCCCGCTTCGCCCCCGGCACCAGCGACAGCCCCCTGCCCCCCAATCGCCTGCGCTGGGACCCGGCGCCGATGACGCCGCCGGGCACCGACTGGATCGACGGGATGACGACGATGCTCGCGAACCGCGACCCCGCCGATCTGGAGGGTGTCGCGGTCCATGTCTATACCTGCAATCGCAGCATGGAGCGGGTGTTCGTCGATGCGGACGGCGAGCTGGTCTTCCTGCCGCAATCCGGCCGCCTGACCATCCTGACTGAGCTGGGTCGCATCGACATCGCCCCCGGCCAGATCGCGCTCGTCCCGCGCGGCGTGCGCTTTCGTGTCGAACTGCCCGATGGCGAGGCGGCGGGCTATGTTGCGGAGAACCATGGCAGCCTGTTCCGCCTGCCCGATCTGGGGCCGATCGGCGCGAACGGCTTGGGCAATCCGCGCGATTTCGAAACCCCCGTCGCCTGGTTCGAGGATCGCGACGAGCCGACACAGGTCGTCCAGAAATTCCTCGGCTCGCTCTGGACGATGACCCTCGACCATAGCCCCCTCGACGTGGTGGCCTGGCACGGCAATCTCGTGCCCTGGCGTTACGACCTGTCGCGTTTCAATACGATCAACACGGTCAGCTTCGACCATCCCGACCCCTCGATCTTTACTTTGCTCACCTCACCCAGCGACGTGCCCGGCCGGGCGAATGCCGATCTCGTCCTGTTTCCGCCACGCTGGATGGTCGCGGAGGACACGTTCCGGCCGCCCTGGTTCCACCGCAACATCATGTCGGAAGCGATGGGCCTGATCACCGGTGCCTATGATGCGAAGGCCGAAGGATTCCGTCCCGGCGGCCTGTCGCTCCACAATTTGATGGCGGGTCACGGCCCCGACCTTGCCAGCTGGCAGGGGGCGAGCAACGCCGACCTCAGGCCGCACCGGATCGAGGGCACCATGGCCTTCATGGTGGAAAGCTGCTGGCCCTATCGCCCGACGACCCACGCATTGTCCCATGCCCAACTCGATTACGATGCCGTGTGGAAGGACTTTCCCAAGGCCAGGCTGCCCCTATGAGCCTGACGCTCCACGGCTATTGGCGTTCGAGCGCCGCCTATCGCGTGCGACTGGCGCTGGCGCTGAAAGGCCTGTCCTATGACGGCGTCGCGCACGACCTGCGCACCGGGGCGCAGCGTGCCGCGGACTATCGCGCGCTCCAGCCCCAGGGCCTCGTGCCGGTGCTGGAAGGGCCGGACGGACCGTTGATCCAAAGTCCCGCCATTCTGGAATGGGTGGAGGAACGCTATCCCGATCCGCCACTTCTCCCGGACGACCATGCCGGGCGCGCCGTTGTGCGGGCGATGGCGGCCATCGTGGCGTGCGATATCCACCCGATCAACAATCTGCGCGTCCTGACCATGCTGCGTCAGGACATGGGAGCCGACGACGACGCGATCGATCACTGGATCGGTCATTGGGTGACGGAGGGCTTCGCGGCGCTGGAAATGCTGATCGAACGGCACGGCGCGGGCTATGCCTATGGCGACACGCCGACGCTGGCCGACTGCCATATCCTGCCGCAGGTCTATAACGCCCGGCGGTTCGCGGTCGACCTGTCGGCCTTTCCCCTGCTCGTCGCGGCGGCCCAGCGCCTGCGCGACCGCGTACCCGAGGCATCACCCGAGGTTCAGGGCGACGCGGCATGAGCGACGAACGCCTGACCGCCACGCCCCCCGGGATCACGCTCGGCCCACTCGACACCATTGCCGACGGCGCGGCGCGCAACTTCGTGCTCCAGATGCGCGCGGGCCGTTTCCATGGCTTTGTCGTACGGCACGGCGAAACGGTCCATGGCTATGTCGACCGCTGCCCGCATATGGGCCTCCCGCTGGCGCAGGAACTCGACGCCTATCTGACCCCGAATGGGGAGCGGATCGCCTGTTCATGGCACGGCGCGATCTTCGGCGTGGCGGACGGCCAATGTCTGGGCGGCCCCTGCATGGGACAGCGTCTAACGCCCTGGCCGGTCGCGGTGCGCGACGGAGCCATCGTTACGGCGTGACGCCCGTCACCTCGGCATGGGCAATCGCCTGCAACCGACCAATGAGGCGGGGTTCCAGCCCCAGATCGATCCCCGCCCGCTCCTGCTCGCCCAGCCGGCGGACGTCGAACCCCGTGATCTTCCCGAAGACGACCAGCGCCTCGAGATAATAGCCCGCTGCGCTGGCGTGATACTGGTCCCAGGTCCACAGATCGACCTGACCGAAGGCGATACCGTCATAGGGGTTCGGATCGGCGACCCGCTCCGCCCAGGCCCTGTTCCACGCCTGCCCGACCGGGATCGTGCCCGAGATTTCGGGATAGCGCCGCAATGCATAGGCATTCCCCGCCGCCAGATCGTCCGCCATCGCGTTGATCGTCTTGCCACGCCAGGGACTGGCGGTGCGATAGGTCAGGTCCGCGCGACTCCAGGTGGATACCAGCTCGACCCTGACGCGCGGATTGGCTCGGCGCAGCATGGCGGTCAGCAGCCCTGCCGCCTCGGCGTGGCGCGTCGGATCGCCCGGCCGCTGCGCGTCGAGCGTGCTATAGCCCTGCAGCACGACGACATCCCAGCGCCGATCGATTTCCTTGCGTTTCTTCTCGTAATGATAGGCGAGGTCGCGGCCGGGCGCGGTTTCCAGGCTGACCTGCCAGTCCTGGCCCGCCTGCTTGGCGAACGTCTTGAACAGCGCGGGCACGCCGCCAATGCCTTCGCGGTTCAGGTCGCGGACCAGGTCGGGGCGGTAGCGCATGACCGGCGAATGCGCGCCGAAGGTGAAGCTGTTGCCGACGAACAGGATCGACTCCGCAGCGGCCGGGGCGGATGCGGTCAGCGCCACCGCTATCAAACCCCAATGCCGAAACTTTCCCATCATGCCCGTCCCCTTGTTCTTCATGGCAGCCCTTCTGACGGATGCCCCCGCGGGTACGCAACCCGGTTGATCGAAATTCCGATATACCCTATACCCCTATCCATTATGGCTCATGTGACGACCAGCAAGGAAAAGATCATCGCGCGCGTCCGACGGATCGCGGGACAGGTCGCGGCGATCGAGCGGTCGGTGACGGCCGATGCCGATTGCGCCGAGACGCTGCACCTGGTCGCAGCGGTGCGCGGCGCGGTGGCGGGATTGATGGACGAACTGGTCGAGGATCACCTCCACGCCCATGTCGCGGCCCCCGACCTCTCCGACGAGGAGCGCAAGGCCGCCGCCACCGAGCTGGCCAAGTTGCTCCGCCGCCATTTCCGCTGATTGCCGATCAAGGACGCCTTGCCGTGAACAGCCCCGTGAACGCCTCCATGAACAATCACAGCCACGATTATCTGGGCCATGCCCATGACGAGAATGCGCGCCGCACCCGCCTGGTGGTATGGCTGTCGACGGGGATGATGGTCGGCGAGATCGTCGCGGGCTATCTGACCGGATCGATGGCCCTGCTGGCCGATGGTTTCCATATGGCGACCCATGTCGGGGCACTGGGGATCGCGGCGATCGCCTATTCCTATGCCAAGCGCCATGTCGCCAATCCCCGTTATAGCTGGGGCACCGGCAAGGTCGGCGAGCTGGCGGGCTTCGGCTCGGCGATGGTGCTGGGGCTGGTATCGCTGGGCATCGCCTATGAATCGATCATGCGGCTGGCCGATCCGCATGCGGTTGCGTTCGGGGACGCGATCTTCGTCGCGGTGCTGGGTCTGCTGGTCAACATCGCCAGTGCCTGGCTGCTCGGCCATGGTCACGGGCACGGGCATGATCATGGACACAGCCATTCCCACAGCCATGGTCATTCGCACGATCATCGCGACCAGGACCATGGGCATTCGCATGACCGTTATGGTGGCGACACCAACATGCGCGCGGCCTATATCCATGTCCTGGCCGATGCGCTGACGTCGGTCATGGCGATCCTGGCTTTGGTGGCGGGGCGCTATCTGGGCTGGGTCTGGCTCGATCCGGCGGTCGGGCTGTTGGGTGCGGCAGTCATCGCCAACTGGTCGGTCGGCCTGATGCGCCAGGCCTCGACCGTGCTGCTCGACGCAGCCGATCCCAAGCTCGCCGGTCAGGTCCGCGACCGGGTGGAGGCGCCCGGCGACCTGCGCATCCACGACTTCCATATCTGGCGGATCGGACCCACGGCCCATGCCGTGGTCCTGTCGGTCGAAGGCATCGACACGGTCCTGACGAGCGCCGCAATCCACCAGCGACTGGAGGGCATGGCGGCGCTCGGTCATGTCACGGTCGAAATCCGCTAACACCTTATTGAAAAAGGGATGGTAGAGGGCGCAGGATGAAAGCGCTGCAAATTCTGGCCGGAGCCATCCTTCTGGGCGCGGCGGGCGGCGGCGTGATGCTGGCCCGCCACGCCTCTCGCAATGACGCGCCCCGGCCCGCCAGGACGACAGCGCCCTGGATCGCTTCCCGGCCACCGGTCGCGGCTCCCTCCCCCTCTCCGACGCCTCCGCCCTTCGTCGTCCGCCATATCCTGGACCTGAAGGGGCCATTGAAGCACGGTGACTTCGTGTGGGACGAAAGTGGCGCGCCCGGCGGCCCCATCGTCATCACGGTGGATCTGGCCGCGCAGGTCGTCTCGATCTTCCGGGACGGCTATGAGATCGGTACGGCGGCGATCATCTATGGCGCGGACAATATGCCGACGCCGCTCGGCGTGTTTCCCATCCTGCAAAAGGATGCGACCCACGTCTCCAACCTCTATGACGCGCCGATGCCCTATATGCTGCGCCTGACCAATGATGGCGTCGCCATCCATGCCAGCGATGTTCGCTACGGCAATGCCACCCATGGCTGTATCGGCGTGCCTACCGACTTTGCCAAAAAGCTGTTCGCCGCGACGAAACTGGGCGACCGGGTGATCGTGACCAACGGCAAGACGATGACGCTGGGCCAGTCGATCCTGGGCTGATCGCCCCCAAGAAATTTGGTCGCACCCGCTTGCCAAATTCCTGTGGCTTGAATAGGCAGCATCGCAACGCGGGTGTAGCTCAATGGTAGAGCAGCAGCTTCCCAAGCTGAATACGAGGGTTCGATTCCCTTCACCCGCTCCATCACCGCACTGAACCCTCGGATTTCCGCCATTCCGGCGTCCGGCCGCGCTTCGCGGGACACCTGGCTGTAGCACCAAGCTGCGCACACGCCGCCGTCGTCCGCCCGCAATCCAAGCCCGTGCCGGCGACCGGACGAGACGTGGGACGTGGCCTCGATCACCTATCTGTGCCGGCGTGGCGCGCGCTATTACTACCGCCGCCGCCTGTACCAGCGGAGCGTCGTCAACCATCCTATAAGCATCTCGCTCGGTACGGCCGACCCGGTCGAGGCACGTCGCCTCGTCCCCCGGCTGTCCGCCCGATGGGAGATGATGGCGATGCAAATGTTCAACCGGACCAGCCGCGGTTTCCTCCAGGCGCAGGAACTAACGCGCATCTTCCGCGCGGGGCTGGACGAGGAGTTGGGGCTGGCGATGGCCTCCCATTTCGATGCCCCAGACGCGCTGGAAGGGAACCGTCGCACATTGCGGGTGCTGGAAGCGGCCTATCGCATCGCCGTGCGTCTGCCCGCCGATGCGGACAGCGTGCCGGAAGTCATCGTCAACGAGCTGACCGAGGGCTTCTCGGATGAGGATCGTGCCGCCGTCGTGATGATGCTCCGGTCGCTGGCGCCCCATAAGAGCGCGCAACGTGATGCCGAGAGCGCGTTGACGGCGATGTCGGCGCCGACGACCCCGTGCGCGATCAATGACGCGCGCGTCCAACTCCTCCGCGCACGGGCAGAAGCGCAGGCGCGCGCAGCGCTCGCCGATCATCCGCTCGCGGCCAGCCGGGGCGATCCCTACACGGCCCTGCTCGACGACGATGTCGTCGCGGCGATCCGGCGCCAGCCGGTTGCGCCTTCAACCCTAACGCCATTCGATCAGGCTGATCCGCAGCGGCTCTCTAGCGCGGGTCAGCCCGACTCCCCGTTCCTCACCCAGGACACGCGGCGGTTCAGCGAGATCATCGAGGACACCATCAAGATGATCCAGAGCGCGGGCGACTGGGACGAGGATTTGGACCAGCGTCGGCGTGTGATACGCAGTTTCGGGTGGATCACCGGCGACAAGCGCCTATGCGACTATGGCCCCGCCGATGCCCTGCATTATGCCCAGACCCTGAGGAAGCTACCCACGGAATTCAGATGGGGAACGCCCGAGGCGGGCGCCATGAGTCGTCCGCTGAAGGAGGTGCTCGTGGAAGTCGATGCAATGGCGAAGAAGACGCCGCGCAGCGATCGAACGTACAATCGCGATCTGACGATCATGGCGCGGTTCTCGCGGGAGTTAGCCAAGGCGTCGTGGCGGCCGAAATTTGGCAAGGATCTCATCGTCGACTTCAACGAGCATACCGCCAAGATCCAAGATGATCCCACCGATCCTGACCGGATGCCGTGGACGGAAGCGCAGTTGGTCTGCGCCTTCAAGGCTCCCATTTACACCGGCGGCGGCGGGTGCAGCCGACGGTTCAAGACCGGTTCCGACAACAAGGTGTGGCAGGACGCTGCATACTGGGTTCCGCTGCTGTTGGCCTACACCTTCATGAGCCGCGAAGAGGCGTGCGGGCTCGAATGCAGCGAGATCGTGTTCGACGTCGATACGCCCTTTCTGATCGTCAAGGCCAACATGACCAAAAGCAAGAATGGCGAAACCGCGGCGGGCCTGAAACGTCGTTCGCGCCACCGTGTCATCCCTCTGCATCCAGAGCTGCTACGGCTCGGCTTCAAGGAGTATGTCGCCGCGATCGAGGCGGAAGGTCACTGCATGCTGTTCCCGGAATTGTACCGGGGTGATCTCAAAAGGCGTGGTGGGACCCGCTTCTACGCGGGCGCTGGTCGGTACCTGCTCGACTATGTCGATCAAAATGTACCGCTCCTGCGAACCTCCTCGGGCAAGCGCGCCGACCTCCATTCGATGCGTACCGCCGGGGCAAGCTTCCTCGAGGATTCAGACGCGAAGCAGGTCTATATGGATGATATCCTGGGCCATGTCCGCGAGGGCACGGGGCCGCGCAAATACTGCAAGGCTTGGTTCGTTAAGGGCGGTGCGGCGATCATTCAGAAGCGGCTGGCATTGATGTGCGACGCGACGCCGAACCTGACGGCGCATCTCACGCCCGGACCGCTGGCCCTGCTGCCGCTTGAGGAAAGGTCGCGGACGGGATCGTACAAGGAATGCGCATCGCGGCGGAAGGCGTGATGACCCAATTGTGGTTGTTCAGGCGGACAGCGGCTCAGCCAGAAAGCGTGTGCTCGTTCGTGTCAACTAAGTATGCCGAAGGGCACAGCGAAGGGCTGGGAGTGGGACTTACCTGCCATTGACGGGGATCCGTCAAATTCCGGGTTTGGCCAAAACCGGACGTAAGCTCTCTAACCCTGCGCACTCTCACCAGTAAATCGCGACAACCTCCACATCCAGCATGCGTGACTTTTTCGGCTCCAGTAGGACTGGGGGCGTCGTGACATCGTTCGCCTCAGAAACGGACACATCCGGGAAAAATGGGAGCTTCATGACCTTTCGTGCTCGTTCACGAGCGCTGAAATCTATCTTCGGAGTTACGTTCTGGCCGGTAAGCTCTTCGATCAGCGCCTTCACCTGAGAAAATGCGAGACGTTGCCCTTCCGCAGTATCTGAATAGAATGCCATCTGTGAAATTCGTTCGTCTATACTTTCTAATAATGCATCTGGGATTTCATCGGTGATCTTGGATAGAATAATATCTTTGTATTTGCTAACTGCAAAAATGAGCTGCGAGTGAAGCGGATCAGGGCTTTGCTTCGATGTATCCTTGGATGACGCCATCATTGCCATCTTACTGGACTCCTCTATCTGGGCCGCCAAATCCGGAACGAAATCCCGAAAAATGTCCGCAGCTTTGATAGGGTTCCATTCAGTCTGCAGGCCCGACTTAGAAAGCCGACACAGTACCGTGAATTCATTATTCGCGAACAGCACCCGCCTGATGTCTTTCCAATAGGCAGAATGCTCCGTCACGCCGACAACCTTAAGCGGAATAGAATCGATCCCCAAATGGTTTATTATTGTATTTTCTATAATATACTCATCTATACCATCTATTACTACAGAATATCCAGATGCAATCCCGTCAATTGGTACCAAGCCGGCCAGCAACCTATTTATAATTTTATTGGCGTTCTTTGCATTATACAGGTCGGCAAATCTTACGTTTTCGATGAAAAGGGCTGGACTTTCATCGAACATATCCGAAAATTCAGCAATCATCGTACTCATTTGGAAAATCCACGACGCCGATAGCTGAACGTGAAACTCCACAAGGTCCCCCCTAATGAGTTCTGAGGCCTTGAATGCTGCATATTTTTCCGGATAGGAAAACAGGTCATCCAAATTGTCGGGTAGATCTTCCTTATTATTAGGTTGTATTTTTCTTAGGTTTTGCAACATGTGCAGTTCGCGGAACAAGGATTGCGCATTTGCCTTGCGAACCGTTTGAACGGCATTGCTGTTGGTACTCTGGAGTCTCGATGTGACCTCTGCGGACGCGCCAGGTATTGGCTTTGCCGAGATCTTTCCACCAATCTCAGCGAGAAGGGCTGCTTCCGATTTTGCCGTTATATTGTCCGTGATCTCGCCCTTCTGTGACGCTAGAAGGCTTGCTAGGCTTATTTCATCAAGATAGATAAATTCGCGTAGTGGAGATTTCTCGTCATTGCTGGTCCGCAGCACTCGGGCCGGGCGCAAGCGGATGTAGGGAAATCTGGAACTGAAAGTGAGCCTACCCAACATCATCTTATTTATCTCTTTCCGGACGCTGTGCCACGCGTTCATAAGCTTGGGCGATGTCTTCACCAGCGACCCGGCTTCGCTCGTCAGATGCTGCGATAAGGGCAGCCTCGGTCCAAATCGCGGTTAGGCGTGCTGCGGACCAATTATGCGTTCGCAAAGCCACGTCGAGGATCGGGAGGTCGTCATCGCATTGAATGCGGCGCATTCCCACGCGCATAATTTCTAGCCGATCAATTACGTCCGGCAAACCGAATTCAATTTCCCAGTCAAATCTACCCGGTCTGGTCAATGCCGGGTCCAACGAATCTACGCGATTCGTTGCAGCAATCACGATAGTTGTGCTTTCGCGATTGCTGAAACCGTCCATGAGTGTGAGCAGTTGTGCGACGATTTTTCGAGAAGATTCATTACTGTTCCCAGATCGAGCTTCCGCGATACTGTCGATCTCGTCGAAGAATATGATTGATCGACCCGACCTGGATTTTTCCGCATGCTCGAAAATCTTGCGGAGCATCCCTTCCGAATCACCCACCCATTTGCTCACGATGGCAGGGCCGCTGATGCTGTAAAAATCCGCATTGGCTTCGTTAGCGATGATGCGCGCCAGGTGGGTTTTCCCGGTCCCAGGCAAACCTGTAAACAGAACCCCCTTCACGGGGCGCGCGCCAATCACTTTGAGCTCATCGTGGCGGTTTAGTTGCGTATTGATAAGATATTTTGCTCTCGATACGACATGGTTGTAACCACCGAAATCATCGAATGAAAGACCGTCCACATCCGGCTTTACCAAAAACGATGATGCAGATATTTCGGAATCGTCAAGATTTAGCCGTACTCGGATTGGCTCCTTCGACAAGATCCGCCGGATATCCGAAGATCCGTCTATTTCGACAGTAAAATTTGCCGAGACTGGAATGCCTTGGGAATTTCCTAACGTCAGCAGAGCGTTGCCCGATTCGCCAAGTACAGTCCCGTCCTCAAGCACGTCACGGACAACGGATGTCAGGAAGGATGTGGGCCACAGTTCATTAGGCACAACCCTCCATTCGCTTCCATCGCTGAGAATGACATCATTCTTGTGAAGGGTGCCTTCAGCCAACCCTGTTATGCGAGACGTACGACCGTCGAACAAACGAAGATAAACGGTTCCCGATAAGTCATCGACGTGGATGACCTTCATCAGGTCACCTTTAAGAATTCCGTTGCTACCGTCAATATCATCACTCATCGTGATGATATTAAGCATAAATCACAGTCCGGACCAAGGGCGCCGGTAGCGCGATGCAGCACATATTTGCACACAATCGGCGGCTCGAGCGGCCACTGAAGCAGCGGGGGATCTTTCCCATCGTAAGCGCTGTTAACGCACCACGCGGGCGGCGTATGCCCATGGCATGAGGTCGCCGAGTGCATTGATGCGGTGGCCGCCCGCAAGGCGCTTGAGAGTGTCGGTCAGCCAGGCCTGTGGGTCGACGCG